>JAVKIA010000007.1 GCA_031459715.1 Armatimonadota bacterium
GATCCACCCGCCGCAGCAGTGCAGGGCACAAAAAAAGCGCCGGGCAACACCCGGCGCACGCTATGCGGTTGACCCCCCTCCTATCCATGCCCGTCTCCCGCGGCGTACATTCGAGGCGGAACGATATCATGGGGTCGGCCGGGATGTCAAGTCCACAACTGCACCGTGTGGACGTTCCGTGATTGTGTCACCCCTTAAGCGTTCAGTGAAAATGTCACCCCCCTCCCAGGGCGAAGAGGGGAGGCATGGTGACCTTGTCGCAGCAGGAGACGCAGCATCTCATGGTCCTCAATGCCCTCGAACGGGGTGAGCTTACCGTGGCAGCCGCCGCTACCCTCCTGGAGTGCTCGGTCCGGCAGACCCAACGCCTGCGGGCAGCCTACCGGGCCCGTGGCCCATCCGCCCTGGTCCATGGGAACCGGGGCCGCGTCTCGCCACGGCGGGTGGATGCCGCCACGCGGGCCCAAGTGGTCCAGCTCGCCCGCACCACCTACGCCCGAGTGAACTTCCAGCACCTCAGCGAGCTGCTCGCTGAGCGCGAGGGCCTTGCCCTCTCTCGGCCGACGCTCCACCGCATCCTCACGGGGGCAGGCATCGCCAGCCCTCGCACCCGGCGCCCCGCCAAGCACCGCCGACGGCGGGAGCGCCTCCCCCGGGCCGGGATGCTCATTCAGATGGACGCAAGCCACCACGCCTGGCTCGAAGACCGCGGCCCGAAGCTCGCCCTCCACCACTCCGTCGACGACGCCACGGGTATCGTCGTCAGCGCCGTCTTCCGGGAGCAGGAGGATGCCACCGGATACCTCCTGCTCCTTCGCCAACTCACCCAGGCCTATGGGCTCCCCCTGGCGGTCTACACGGACCGCCACGGGATCTTCAAGCGCGCCCCGCTCCGCCAGCGCCCGCTCACGCTCGCGGAGCAGCTCCGCGGCGGGCCGGCCCCGACCCAGGTTGGCCGCGCCCTCCAGGAGCTCGGCATCCAGTGGATCCCGGCTTCCTCCCCCCAGGCCAAGGGCCGGATCGAGCGCCAGGGTGGCACCTTCCAGGATCGCCTGGTCACCGAACTCCGCCTCGCCCGCATCTCCGCCTGCGAGGCCGCCAACGCTTTCCTCCCCAGCTTCCTCGAGCGCTACAACGCCCGCTTCGCCCAGGCCCCCGCCGAGCCGGCTCCCGCGTATCGCGCGTGGCCGGCCGACCTCGATCCCGACACGGTCTTCTGCTTCAAGTACCTGGCCAGCGTCGCCAACGACAACACGATCGCCCTGGCGCCGCATCAGCTGCAGCTCCTGCCTGGGCCCGGAGGGCGGAGCTATGCTAAGGCCCGGGTGGAAGTGCACGAGCGCCTCGATGGGACGCTCGCGGTCTACTACCACGGCCGGCGACTCGCCGCGCGCCCGCTGGCCGTCCGTGCGGACGCATCGCCTCGTCCGCGCACGCACCGGCGCAGCCATCCACCTGCCCCGAAGGGGGGTATCGAGATCCCTCCCCCTCCCCGAGAAACGCGTCCTGGGGGCACTGGTGAAACCGGTCGGGCTGTCAGACGGGACACGCTCGCTCCAACGGGGCACAAGTGGAAACCCGCGCCCGACCACCCGTGGAGGCTGGCTACGGCGGAGGCCAAACGACGAAAGGACCTCCGGAAGGCGGGAGTGACATTTTCACTGAACAGATAACCTGACAGAATCACTGAACGCCGACAGTCCACAACTGCACCGCGGGGAGGAGCTGCGCTGATGCGTCGGCGGGGGCTGGTCCTGTTTGTGCTGCTGGCCGCGGCGGCCGGGGGGCTGATCTGGTCGCTGCGCCAGGTCTTCCCCCGCCCTCTGACCGAGGTGGAGGGAGCGCGAATCGGGCGGGGGCCGCTGGAGGTGATGCTGCCCGTCACGGGGATCTTCGAGACGCGGACCCTGGAGCTGACCTTTGACCTCCCAGGCCGGCTTGCCCGCGTGGCCGTGGCGGAAGGGCAGTCTGTCTCCGCCGGCGCCCTGATCGCGACGGTGGAGGAGGACGAGCTCCTGGCGGCGGTCGACCAGGCCGAGGCCGGGCTGCGTGTGGCCGACGAGGAAGCGGCGCGGGCGGCGGCGGCAGTTGACGCCACGAAGCGGCAGGCCGAGCAGGCCCGGGCCGCCGTCCGCGCCGCCACAGCCGCGCTGGCACAGCTGCAGGCGGGCCCTCGCCCCGACGAGCTGCGGCAGGCCGACGCTGCCGTGGAGTCCGCACGGGCTGCCCTGGAGGAGGCGCGCCGCTCCCTGGAACGGGCCCGCCGGCTCTTCCGCGATGGCGCCGTCAGTGCAGCGCAGCTGGAGGCCGCCCAGCTGCAGGCGCAGACGGCCGACGCCCGCTACCGGCAGGCCGTGGCACAGCGCGACCTGCTGCGAGCCGGCGCGCGCCCCGAGGCCCTGGCCGCAGCGGCAGCGCAGGTGCGGCAGGCGGAGGCGGCCTGGGAGGCGGCCCGTGCCAACGTCCGCCAGGCGGAGGCGGCCGCGGCCGCAGCTCGGGCCAGGGTGGCGCAGGCCCGGGCCGCCCTGCGTGCGGCCACTGTCCGGCTGGCCCGCGGGCGCCTCCGGGCACCTTTCGCCGGGACCGTCACCCGCGTCTACCTGACCCCGGGGTCGCCCGTCGGCCCTGGAATTCCGGTGGCATCGCTGGCCGCCTCCTCCGGCTGGATCACTGCCGACGTGGACGAGGCGGACATCGGTCAGGTCCGCCTGGGCCAGACCGCCCGGATCACCGCGGACGCCTATCCGGGCAGGATATTCCACGGCAGGGTGACGCGCATCGGACAGGCCGTCGAGATCCGCCTGGGCAGCCGCGTCGTCCGCGTGCGCATCGACCTGGAGGGGTCCGCGACCATGCGCGCAGGCACCAGCGTGGACATCCGGCTGCTGCTGCGGGCGATCCCCGACGCGCTGCTGGCACCGGCGGAGGCGGTGCACGCTTCGGCGGACGACGGCAGGCCCTACGTCTTCCTGATTGAGGGCGGCCGGCTGCGCCGACGGGAGGTGCGCACCGGGGAAGGCAACGACGAGTTCATGGTCATCCAGGACGGCCTGACGGAGGGGGACCTGGTCGCGGTGGGGGAGGCGGGGCGCCTGCGCGACGGTCAACGGGTGCGCGTCCTGGTGGTGCGTTGACGGTGAGCCCTGCCCCACCCGCCACACCCGTGGTGGTACTGCGCGAGGTCACCAAAGTGTACCGCATGGGGCGGGTGCCCGTCCCCGCCCTGCAGGGCGTGAGCCTGGAGATCGCCGCGAGGGAGTTCGTGGCGGTGATGGGTCCTTCCGGCTCGGGCAAGTCCACGCTGTTGAACCTGATCGGCTGCCTGGACCGCCCCACCTCCGGCACCTACCTCCTGCACGGCGTCGACGTCAGCCGCCTGCCCGACGACGCGCTGGCGGAGGTGCGCAACCGCCGTATCGGCTTCGTCTTTCAGACCTTCAACCTCCTGCCCCGCTACAGCGCGCTGCGCAATGTGGAGATGCCCATGGTCTACGCCGGGATCCCCCGCGCCGAGCGACGGCGGCGGGCGCTGGCGGCGCTGGCGCAGGTGGGCCTGGTGCCGCGTGCGCACCACTCCCCCCAGGAGCTCTCCGGGGGGGAGCAGCAGCGGGTGGCCATCGCCCGGGCACTGGTGAATACGCCGGCGATCCTGCTGGCCGACGAGCCCACCGGTAACCTGGACAGCCGTTCCGGCCAGGAGATCCTCGCCATCTTTCAGGACCTTAACGCCCGCGGCATGACCGTCGCCGTCGTCACCCACGACCCCACTGTGGCCCGGCACGCCCGCCGCATCCTGCACCTGCGCGACGGCCGCCTGGTGGGAGATGAGCCGGTCCCCGACCCGCGGCCGGGCCGCGCCGCCCTGACCTGATGGACCTGCCCGAGAGCATCGCCGTCGCCCTGGAAGCCCTGCGGGCGCACAAGCTGCGGTCCTTCCTCACCATGCTGGGCGTAATCATCGGTGTGGCCGCGGTAATCGCCCTGGTCTCTGTGGGCCAGACCGCCCGTTCCAGCGTCGTGGGTGAGTTCACCAGCCTGGGGCCCGACCTGCTGTGGGTCCTGCCGGGGAAGGCCAAGGAGGACTCGCCCTTCCCCACCGAGGAGGCCCGCCTTACCCTCACCGCCGCCGACGCCCAGGCGATCCGCCGGGAGGCGGCGGCGGTGAGTGAGGTGGCGCCGATGCTGCAGACTTCCGTGGAGGTGAGCGGGGGCGGCCGACGCACCACCACCACGGTCATCGGCACCTCGCCCACGCTGCTGGCGGTGCGCGGCCTGGCCCTGCAGACCGGACGCTTCCTGCAGGAGGCGGACATGACCCGTCGCCGCCGGGTGGCCGTCCTGGGGCCGGCGCTGGCCCAGCGCCTCTACCGCGTGCCGCGCCAGGCGGTGGGGCGACGGCTCACCGTCAACGGGCGGGCCTTCGAGGTGGTCGGCGTCCTTCAGGCGCAGGGGAGCATCCTGGGGGTGGACCTGGACGACCGCGCCTACCTGCCGCTGCCCACCACCCAGCAGCTCTTCGACATCACCTACGTCTCGTTCTTGTTCGTCAAGGCCAGGGATGTGGAGTCGGTCCCCCGCGCCGTGCGCGACACCCAGCGCATCCTGCTGCGGGAGCATGGGGAGGAGGACTTCACCGTCCTCACCCAGAGCCAGCTTCTGGCCTCGCTGTCGGCCATCCTGCGCATCCTTACCATCGCCCTCTCCAGCATCGCCGCCATCTCTCTGGTGGTGGGGGGCATCGGCATCATGAACATCATGCTGGTCTCGGTGACGGAGCGGACGCGGGAGATCGGCATCCGCAAGGCCATAGGCGCCCGGCGGCTGGATATCCTCACCCAGTTCCTGGTGGAGGCGGTGGGCCTCAGCCTGGTGGGCGGCGTCCTGGGCATGGCCGTGGGCCTGGCCATCTCCTGGGGCATCTCGCTGCGCCTGCTGCACAGCGCGCCGACGCCGGCCTCGCTGCTGCCGGTGGTGGTGCTGGCCTTCAGCTTCTCCGCCCTGGTCGGGGTGGTCTTCGGGGTCTACCCCGCCTGGCGGGCGGCCAGCCTGCACCCCATCGAGGCGCTACGCTACGAGTGACCGCACCATTGCCCTCTCCCGGTACAATCAAGCTGCGCGCCGGTACCCGGAGCTGACGCGATGCCGCTACCCCGCCTGCGTCCTGTGGAGATGGTGCCCGTGCGGCATGATGGCCGCCACCTGATCGCCGTGCGCGATCCGGAAGGTTTCGCCGAGGAGACCATCCTCCTCTCGCCCCAGCTCTACCTGGTGGCCACCCTGCTGGACGGGCGGCGCGATGTAGTGGACGTACAGGCGGAGTACGCGCGCCGCACCGGCGGTGACCTGCTGCTCTCCTGGGATCTGCAGCGAATGGTCCAGGAGCTGGACCGCCTCAGCCTCCTGGAGACCGAGGCCTTCCAGCAGCGGCGCCGTGCGCTGGAGGAGGCCTTCCGCGCCGCGCCTCTGCGGCCGGCCTACCACGCGGGACGGGCCTACCCGGCCGACCCCGCGGCCCTGCGTCAGGCGCTTGACCGGCACCTGGCGGAGGTCAACCGGGAGGAGCTGGTCGGCTTGCTCCCGCGGGGCATCGTCGCCCCGCACATCGACCCTTCCCGTGGAGGGTGGTGCTACGCCTGGGCGTACGCCGCGCTGACGGCGGCGCCGGTCCGCAGCGCCGTCCTCCTGGGCGTGGCCCACAGCGGGCCGCCGGAGCCGTTTGTCCTCACCCGCAAGGCCTTCCAGACGCCCCTGGGCGTCCTTCCCGTGGACGAGGCCATGGTCGCCGAGCTACAGGTGCGGACCGGGGACCTGACCCGCTGGGAGACCGTGCACCGGAGCGAGCACTCCCTGGAGTTCCAGGTGCTCTTCCTGCAGCACGTTTTTCCGGACCGCGCTGTGCGCATCGTCCCCCTGCTCGTCTCCCACCTGGAGCGGTGGGCCGGATCCGGATCGCCCCGACAGGTGGACGAGGTGGAGCGTGTGGTCCAGGCCCTGCGCGCCCTGGTCTGGGGACGGGACGACGTGGCGGTCATTGCCGGTGTGGACTTCAGCCACGTCGGCCCGCGCTTCGGGGACGAGGATCCGGTGGGCACGGTACTGGAGGCCCGCACGTCGGTGCGCGACCGTGAGGCGCTGCAGGCCGTGGTCGGCGGAGACGCCGAGGCCTTCTGGCAGGCGGTGAGCGCAGAGGGCAACCCGCAGCGGATCGACGCGCTCTCAGCAGTGTACGTGGCCCTGCGCATCCTGGAACCCGTGCGGGGACGCCTGCTCAGGTACGGGCAGGCCCCCGACCCCACGGGCCTGGTCTCGTTCGCCAGCCTGGCCCTGCTCTAGCCCGGTTCCCTCGCCACCTCCCACCGCCGACAGGAACGCCGCTGTGGGCGGTGCCGCCAGCAGCCTCCAGTCGGGCCGCAGCCGGCGTTCCCGGATGAGCCAGCGCTCCAGGGCCTCCACCACCTGCAGGTCGAACTGGCTGCCGGCCTGGCGGTAGAGCTCGGCCATGGCCGCCTCCCTGGAGAGCGCCGTCCGGTAGGGCCGCTCAGAGGTCATAGTGTCGTAGGCATCGCAGACGGCGAGGATGCGGGCTCCCGCCCCGATCTGCTCCGCCCGCAGCCCGTAGGGATACCCGCTCCCGTCCAGCCACTCGTGGTGCTGCAGGAGGATGGGCAGGTGGGGCTTGTACACCGAGAGGTGGCTGAGGATCTGTCCCCCGGCCTCAACGTGGGACTGGATCTCCTGCCGCTCCTGCAGTGAGAGGCTGCCCCGCTTCAGCAACACTGCGTCACGCACGGCGATCTTGCCCACGTCGTGCACCCGGGCCACGGACTGCAGGGCCAGGGCCTGTTCCTCCGGCAGGGCCAGCTCGCGGGCCAGGGCGTAGCTCATCTCGGCGACGCGCTGGGAGTGCTTGCCGGTGGTGTGATCGCGCAGGTCCAGCACGTCGGCCAGCGCCGCCAGCATGGCTTCGGCTTCCGTGCGTAGCCGCGTGTAGCCCTGGTAGCCGGACTTGGCCATGAGGATCGCAGGCACCAGGATCACCGGGATCACCGGGTGGAGCTGCCAGAGCAGGGACATGGCGGTGCCGATGGAGATCAGCGCCAGGTTCACGCCGGCTGAGTCCCGCAGCCCCCAGACGAACATCTGGGTCAGGGGCACCCCCTGGACTCTGGCCAGCACCAGCATGAGCAGGGCCGCATTGACCAGGTACCACATTCCCCCGGCCGCAAACCGCATGGCGGTATCTATCCATACGGGGGACAAAGCGCCTTGCAGCATCCCGGGGTGGCTGTGGCCCAGCTGGTAGGTGAGCCCGGCCGCGGCCGTGGCCAGGGCATACATCGAGCCGTTGAAGAGCACCTTGTAGTAGGGCTTGCTGGCCTGCGTGTCGGCCACGACCACCGCGGCCACAGCCAGCAGGACCGCGGCAGGCCAGCCGAAGGCGAACAGGACGAGCAGGATGATGGTGATGCTGAAGCTCTCGTCCTTGCTGGCCCGGCCCAGGGTGAACGGCACCGGCCGCATCTCGCTGAGGATGGCCACCACCAGCAGGAGCGTGTACCACAAGACCCCGGTCTCCAGGGCGGGGGGCAGGCGGACGAGCAGGGTGTGCAGCGCCCCTCCGACCACAGCCAGGCCGCCCGATGTGACCAGCAGGATGAGAGGACGCAGGCGAGGGGTCATCGTTGCGGCAGGTCAGGCCCGCGGCCCGCCGGGTGCGTCAGGCGCTGCACCAGCCCGAAGGTGGCGACGGCGATGGCCAGGTCGCCAGCGCTCACGGCCCAGCGCCCTCCCCACCACGAGGGAACCGTGAGCACGTCCCCGAGAAACCACAGCGGGGAATCCGAACTCATCAGCACCGCATTGTTGTAGTACCCCCGCGCTGCCGCCTCGGCGGCGGCTCCGCTCGCCCCCGGGGGCACCGGCATGAAGCCCCCGTTAGCCAGGACGGCCGCAGCGTTGGCCGCTACGCCCAGGGCCATCAACCAGAGCCAGGGGGTACGCCGATTCGCCCAGATGAAGGCTCCAGCCAGGAGGTAGGACCAGCCGTGCATGAAGGCGGCGAACGCCCGTCCCGCCTCCGATGCGGCCTCGTCGGGCAGGAAGCCCACGATCTGGAGGACAACGGCTACAACCGGCAGCAGTGGTAGCCGCCAGTGCTGGCCGGCAAGCACCCACAGGCTGCCGCCGCGGGCCAGGGCGACGGCCAGGGCCAGGGCGAGGACGAAAAGCAGGAACATCCCGCTGCCGTCGGCGCGTCGCTGTCAGCGCCGCGGATGGACTGGGTTATGCACTCCGCCCGCCGCGGGTTGATACGGCAGCCAGCGGGCTGGAGGCGGCGCCGCCAGGCCTCAGTGCTCCCACTTGCCCTGAGCGCCGATCGCCACGAGCAGAGCACTCAGGGCCGCGAGGGCTACCAGCAGGTTAAGGATCTTCGCCTTCCAGCGCATCCCAGCGCCTCCTTTCAGGCTCGGGTGATCGCCGCCGCGCGCATCCGCGGCCACACCCTGCGCCCGGCGGCCGGAAGACGGCACGGCCACCGGATGATCTGCCACCCTCTTCGGCAGTCCGGCGGCCGTGGCCGGGTACGGCGGTAGGCCCGTGACTTTGCGACCCCGAGTTTCCCCGGGTGTGCCTTTCTCGGAGGAGCCTTCGGATCAGCGCCGCCCCGGGGGCGGCGCACCCAGATTGGCCTGTGCCCAGATGGGGCGCGCTTCAGACCTCAGTCTGCGCGCGGGCGCCCCGGCCAGGAGGAGGCCGGAGGGCGTGTTTCGCAGGGACAGCCGCCCTGGAGAGGTAGCGGCTGTCCCGCAGGAAGAAGCGCCAGGGCCGCTGTGCCGCCTGCCGCACACCCACCCGCGGGCTGCGGCCGATGAGGCGACGACCGGGACGGCCCCGGGCGATGAACAGAGGGGGACGCGTCATGTCCCGGCCGTTGTCGGCGCCGGTCACCCCCATGGCCCGGGTCAGGCGGCCGGGCCCCGCCGCCAGGCGGCGCAGGGCCGCGGGATCCCGCAGGTCGATCCCACGGCGGCGGGCCATCAGGGCGAGCCCCTCCAGGGGCTCCAGGGCGCGCAGCAGGACGGCTGCCGCCCTCCCTTCCCCTTCGGCCACCACGTTCAGGCAGAAGTGGTTCCCGTAAGTGAAGTACACATAGGCCACTCCCGGAGGACCGGCCATGATCCGGCTGCGCGGCGTCAGCCGGTAGGCGTGGCTGGCCGGGTCGTCGCGGCCCCGGTATGCCTCCACCTCTACGATCCGTCCCACCGTTCGTCCCTCCGGGGTCTGGTGCACCAGCAAGCGGCCCAGCAGGTCCCGGGCCACCGTCAGCACCGGCCGGGCGAAGAAGCGGCGGGGCAGGGGGCGCAGGGCACTCACCGCGCGCGCAGGTAGGCCAGCAGCTCCTCCAGGGGAAGGGTATTGAGGACGTGCCGCGCCTCCACCCAGCCGCGGCGGGCCGTGCCCACGCCGAACTCCATGTACCGCAGCTGGTAGCGAGTGTGGGCGTCGGTGTTGATGGCCAGCATGACCCCGCGCTCCTGGGCCATGCGGGCGTGGGTGTCCCGCAGGTCCAGCCGCTCCGGCGCGGCGTTGATCTCCAGGGCGGTCCTGGTGCGCCGCGCCGCCTCCACCAGGCGCTCCACGTCCACGCTGTAGGACTCCCGCTGCCCCAGCAGGCGGCCCGTGGGGTGGGCCACCAGGTCCACGTGGGGGTTCTCCATGGCCTTGATGATGCGCGAGGTCATCTCCGCCTCGCTCATGCGGAAGCGGGTGTGCACCGCCGCCAGCACGATGTCCAGCTCGCGCAGCACCTCGTCGGGGTAGTCCAGCGACCCGTCAGGGTGGACCTCGCACTCGGTGCCCATGAGGATGGCGATGCCCACCCGGTCGGCGATCTTCCGTACCTGCCGGGCGTGCTCTCGCAGCTCGTCGATGGTCACGCCCCCGGCGAACTTCAGCGAGCGGGAGTGGTCGGTGATGGCAATGTACTCGTAGCCGCGCTCTCGCGCCGCCCGGGCCATGGCCTCGGCGCTGTCGGAGCCGTCGGACCAGCGGGTGTGCACCTGCAGGTCGCCGCGGATATCCCCCAGCTCCACCAGGCGAGGGAGGCGGCGCTTCTCCGCCAGCTCCACCTCGCCCTGGTCCTCCCTGATCTCCGGGGGGATCCAGGGCAGGTCCAGGGCGGCGTAGACCTCCTCCTCGGTGCGCCCGGCCACCCGCCGCTCGTCCCGCAGGCGGAAGACACCGTACTCGTTGAGCTTGTATCCGCGGCGCACCCCGCGCTCGCGTAGCTTCACATTGTGCTCCTTGCTGCCGGTAAAATACTGCAGGGCCGCCCCGAAAGACTCCGGCTTTACCACGCGCACGTCGGCCTGCACCCCGACCTCCAGGAGGACGCTGGAGCGCGTGGAGCCCCTGGCCAGCACCCGCTGCACGGCGGGCAGGGTGGTGAAGACCTCCATCACCCGGGCTGGCTGGCTGCTGGTCACCAGGAGGTCGATGTCACCGATGGTCTCCTTCATGCGGCGGATGCTGCCGGCCAGGCTGAGCGTTTTCACCTCCTTCAGCGCCCGCAGCGCCTCCTCGATCTCCTTGGCATGGGGCAACACCTGCCCCAGCGGTAGCCGCTCCTTGGTGCGGCGGATGAGCTCGATCCCCTTGAGGATGTTCTCCTCGGTCTTGGCTCCCATGCGCGGCAGCGTACGCACCAGGCCCTGGCGGGCCGCCTGCTCCAGCTCCTCCACGGTCTTCACTCCCAGCCGCTCGTAGAGCAGGACGGCGGTCTTGGGCCCCACCTCGGGGACGCTCATCAGCGCGGTGATGCCCTCGGGGAGAGAGGCGCGCAGCTCGTCATAGTAGCGGATGTGGCCCGTCTTCAGGAACTCCTCGATCTTCTCCGCGGTAGACTTGCCGATCCCGGGGATCTCCTGGAGCGCGCCGCGGGCGGCCACCTCCGCCACGTCCTCGGTGAGGGACTCCATGGCCCGGGCCGCCCGGCGGTAGGCGGAGATGCGGAAGACGGACTCCTCCTTGATCTCCAGCATGTCCGCGATGTCGCTGAAGATCCGGGCCAGCGCCAGGTTGCGCATGGCGGCTAGATGCGTCGGTCGGGACCGATGGGCGGCAGCGTCGGGATGCGCTGCATCACCCGCCGCTGCCCCTCCAGGATGGGCCTGCCCAGGCGGGAGGCGTTAATGTCGCGGATGAGCGCCTCCCTCGCCGGCGTGGCCGCCAGGAACCCCAGGATGACCATGGCGCCGGCCAACCCCCGGGCGGCGCCGAAGAGGGCGCCGGCGACCTGCGCCTCCACCTTGGGCCGCTTGCCCCCCAGGAAGGCGTTGGCGATCAGGCTGAATATCACGTAGAAACCCACCAGGATCAAGCCGAAGGCGATGGTGCGCGCCCACGCCGGCTCCAGGGGAAGCGACTCCACGCCCGGACCATAGTAGGGCAGCAGGAGGATGGTCACTGACCATGCGGCCGCGATGACCACGATCCCCACCAGGGCCGCTCCCCAGCCACGGAGCACCCCCTGCCACACGGTATAGACCAGGATGCCAATGACAAGAAAGTCCACCCAGCTCACGATATGTTCTCTCTTCGCGTCGACCTCCGCGCCACCCTGCCCCGCAGCTAGCCGCGCGGGGTAGCCCCCAGCTTCTCCCGCAGCGCGGCCTGAATGCGCCCCAGGGCACCGTCGGCCTCCGCCGCGGTCAGGGTGCGGTCGGCGGCGCGAAAGCGCAGGCTATAGGCCAGGCTGCGCTGCCCGGGGGGCGCCTGCGGCCCCGTGTAGACGTCGAAGAGCTCCGCGCTTTCCAGCAGGGGCCCCCCGGACGCGTGGATCACCCGCAGCACCTCGGCCTGCGGCACGTCCGCCGGGACGAAGATGGCCAGGTCCCGATCCACGGAGGGGTGACGCGGCAGGGGGTCGAAGCGCGGGCGGGGAGCGGCACGGCGCAGCAGTTCCTCCAGGTCAACCTCCGCCGCGTAGACGCGGCCGCTCAGCCCGAAGCGTTCGGCCACCTCGGGGTGCAGCTCTCCGAACAGCCCCGCCTCCGCCCCGTCCGCCAGCAGCCGCGCGCCGCGCCCGGGGTGCAGCCAGGGCGCGGCTGCGGGCTCCGCCTGCAGGGAGAGGCGCAGGACAGCGCCCAGCTCCTCCAGCAGACCCTTCAGGTGAAAGAAGGTGACCTCCACAGCCGCCGGCGGCAGGTTCCACCCCCGCGCCAAGCGCCCGTGCATGGCCACGGCCAGGGCACGTCGCTCCTCCACCCGGCCGGCTGTGGCACCCACCCCCGGCCGGAAGATACGCCCGATCTCAAAGAGGTGGACGTCCTCCACCCGGCGGCTGAGGTTTACCCGCAGCACCTCCAGCAGGCCGGGAAGGAGCATCGCCCGCAGGTGGGTGTGGTCCGCCAGCAGTGGGTTCTGCAGCGGCACCAAACCTTCCCGGAGATCGTCCGCGCCCACCCCCAGGCGCTGGTAGACCTCCGGGCTGACCAGGGAGAGGGTTATGGCCTCTACGAAGCCGGCGCGGACCAGCAGATCCCGGACGCGCGCTTCGGCCTGCAGCGAGGGCGCCACGCTGCCCGCCTGCACCACCTCCCGCGGCATCGCCTCCGGAATGCGGTCGTAGCCGTAGTGCCGCGCCACCTCCTCGATCAGGTCCTCCTCCCGCTCCAGATCAACCCGCCCCACCGGAGCGGTCACCACCAGGTGCGACGCCCGACGCACCACCCGGCAGCCCAGGCGCCGGAGGATGGCCAGCACCGTCGCCTGCGGCACTTCCACGCCCAGCACCCGAGCGATCCGCGGCAGGCGCAGGGTGATGGTGGTGGGCGGGGCGGGGTGCGGGTAGACGTCAACGGCTCCGGTCAGCACCCGGCCGCCGGCCACCTCGGCGATTAGGCCCGCGGCCCGGCGCGCCGCCCGCAGCACCCCCCGCGGGTCCAGGCCCCGTTCGAACCGGGCGCTGGACTCGGTGCGCAGACCCAGCCGCCGGGCGGTGCGGCGCACCTGCGCGGGGTGAAAGACCGCCGCCTCCAGGAGCACCCGGGTGGTGGCGGCACCGATCTCGGTGTCGGCGCCGCCCATCACTCCGGCGATGGCCACAGGGCGGGCCGAATCGGTGATGACCAGCACCTGCGGATCCAGGGGGCGGTCCACTCCGTCCAGGGTGACCAGGCGCTCCCCCGGATGTGCCCGCCGTACCAAAATCCGCGGCCCCGCCAGGCGGTCCAGGTCGAAGGCGTGCAGAGGCTGCCCCTGCTCCAGCATCACGTAGTTGGTCACGTCCACCACGTTGTTGATGCTGCGGATGCCCGCGGCCTCCAGGCGGCGTACCATCCAGGGCGGGGAGGCGCCCACGCGCACGCCGCTGATCACGTGAGCCGTGTAGCGGGGACACCCCTGCACGTCCTCCACGGCCACATCCACCACTGTCGCCGCCGGGGTGGCGCTGCGCCGCAGGGTGATCCGGGGAAGGGTGAGCTCCCGCTCCCAGGCGGCGGCAATCTCGCGGGCCACCCCAAGCACGCTGAGCAGGTCCGGCCGGTTGCTGGCCACCTCCAGGTCCAGGACGGCTTCCTCTCCCACCCACTGCACCGGCTCGTGGCCGAATCCCAGCATGGCCAGGCGGTCGCGCAGGGCCTCCGGCTCCTCGGGCAGTGGGACGAACTCGCGCAGCCAGGACAGCGGGACGCGCATGGGTCTCTCCTCAGAACTGCCGCAGCAGGCGCAGGTCGTTCTCCCAGAACATGCGGATGTCCGGGATCCCGTAGCGGGCCATGACCACGCGGTCGCCAAACCCACCGAAGGCGAAGGCGGTGTAGCGCTCCGGGTCAATCCCGGCCATCTCCAGGACGCGGGGGTGGAACATGCCGCAGCCCCCCAGCTCCAGCCACCCTCCGTTGAACCACACCGCCACCTCTGCGCTGGGCTCGGTGAAGGGGAAGTAGGAGGGCTGGAAGCGCACGCGCGCCTCGGGCCCGAACATGGCCCTGGCGAAGGTGATGAGCACCCCCTTGAGGTCGGCGAAGGTGATCCCCTCCCCCACCATGAAGCCGTCCACCTGGTGGAAGACGGGCATGTGGGTGGCGTCCACCACGTCGCGCCGGTAGCAGCGGCCGGCGGTGAGGATGCGCATGGGCGGGCGGCGCTCCCGCATGACGCGCACGTCCACCACGGTAGTGTGGGTACGCAGCAGCAGGTCCTCGCCGATGTAGAAGGTGTCCATGCTGTCGCGCGCAGGGTGGTCGGGGGGGATGTTCAGCCGCTCGAAGTTGAATTCGTCGCTCTCCACCTCGCTGCCGTCGACCAGCTCGAACCCCATGCGCACGAAGATCTCCTGCACCTCCTCCAGGGTGCGCGAGAGGATGTGCCGCCGCCCCAGGTGGCGCCGCCACCCTGGCAGCGTCACGTCCAGCCGCTCCCCCGCCAGCCGCGCCTCCCGGGCTAAGGCGGCCAGGAGAGCTGCGCGGCGGCGGAACGCCTCTTCGACCCGTGCGCGCACCGCGTTCAGCGCCCGGCCGGTCGCCGGCCGCGCTTCCTGCGGCAACTGCGGCAGCCGGTCGAAGAGGGTGGCCAGCCGCCCTCTCCGGCCCAGGTAGGTGCGGCGTACCTCCTCCAGCGCCTCCGTGGTGGCTGCGGCGGCGATCTGTCGTTCCGCCTCCATCGCCAGTTGCTCGATCTCCTCACGCATAGCCTACCTCCAAAAGCAACGCGCTTCCGTCTCTGGGACGGAAGCGCCTCCTTCCGCGGTACCACCCGGCTTCCCGGCCCTTGAGGAGACCGGGCGCTCTGCGCTCCCGGTCACGGTGGAGCATCCGGCAGGACTACGCACGGCAGCGCCGGCAGGCGCAGCCGCTTCACCCCGCGGCTTGGGAGTGAACTTCCGGCCGGTCCGCGCCGCGGGACCTGGCACTGCCCCCCCTGGAGCGGTCCCGCTCTCTGCGGTGCAGCCGGCCGTACTCTCTCCCGCATCGCCCCGCGGCCCGGTCGGCCGCGCTGGCTCAGTTCAACGACAGCCTGCTGACAGACGCCCCCCGCCCCGACCGCAGTAGGCCAGGTAGGCCCAGACAGACCTGGCCGTCACGCCGGAGCAGGCCGGCGAAGATTGCCGCCAGTATACACCGGCCGGCCCGCCTCGTACAACACAAGCGCCGCCGCCACCGCCGCATTCAGCGACTCGGCCCGCCCTAGGATGGGGATGCGCACCACGGCCGCAGCCACCCGGCGCACCGCCGCGCTCACCCCCTCGGCCTCGTGCCCCACGGCAATAGCCAGGGGACGGCGGTAGTCCGCCTCTCGGAAGTCCACCGGCCCGGCGGGGTCGGTGGCCAGAAGGCGGATTCCCCGGCGCAGGAGGTCAGACAGCCTCTCCAGGGACCATTCCACCACTGGCAGGTGAAAGAGCGAGCCCATACTGGCGCGCACCGCCTTCGGGTTGTAGGGATCGACCGTCCCGGGCAGCAACACCACGCCCGAGGCGCCGGCGGCGTCCGCCGTGCGGATCATTGTCCCCAGGTTCCCCGGGTCCTGCACCCGGTCCGCCACCAGCAGGAGCAGGTCCGGCCGCCCTAACAGCGGTTCCAGAGGCAGGGCCTGACGGCGCACCACCGCCACCACACCCTGAGGTGTCTCTACCTCGCTCACCGCCGCCAGGACGTGAGGGGCCACCTCCACCACGGGGATGCCGCGGCTGCGCGCCGCATGGAGCAGCGCGGCCAGGCGCGGGTTGGCCGGGTCCGGGGTGGCCAGGAGGCGCTCCAGCGGCGCCTCCGCGCGCAGCGCCTCCTCCACCAGGCGCACCCCGTCCGCCAGGAAGCGCCCGGTGGTCTCCCGCTCCCTGCGCTGGTGCAGCTGACGCAGGCGCCGCACCAGGGGATTCTTCGTCGAGGTGATCAGATGGCGCTCTCCAGGCGGTGCAGCTGTCGGTTTTCTCCCACCACCACCAGGACGTCGCCGCGCTGCAGGCGCACGTCGCTGGAGGGGGAGATGAGCAGCTGGCTGTCCCGCAGGATGAGCAGGACATTCACCCCGAACTTGGCCCGCAGCTCCAGCTCCCCCAGGGTGCGGCCGTCCAGCCGCTCGGGCACTCGCACCTCGTCGATGGTGTACTGAGGGGAGAGCTCCAGGTACTCCAGGACGCTGGGCGAGGCCAGGCTGTGGGCCACGCGCACCCCCATGTCCCGCTCGGGGAAGACCACAGCATCGGCGCCGACCTTCTCCAGGACCTTCCCCTGCCGCTCGTCGACGGCCTTGGCCACCACCTTCTTCACCCCCAGGTCCTTGAGGAGCATGGTGGTGAGGATGGACTCCTGGATGTCCACCCCGATGGCCACCACCACAGCGTCGAAGTTGGTGATGCCCACCGCGCGCAGGGCGTCGGGGTCGGTGGTGTCGATCTGCACCGCGTGGGTGACATGGTCGGCGACCGCCCGCAGGGCCTCCTCGTCCTTGTCCATGGCCAGGACATTGTGCCCCAGGTCGTAGAGGGTGCGGGCCACGCTGCTGCCAAACCGCCCCAGTCCGATGACCGCAAACTCGCCCATCTCTCGCTGAGGCCGGGCCTCAGCTCACCTCCTTTGCCTGCCGGATGCGCCCCCCGGCATTGCGGCGTTTGGCCATCTCACCCCACATAGATCGCCTTCTCCGGGTACCGGAAGTGGGGGATCGCCTGCCGCCGGGTCAGGCCGAAGGCCAGGGTCAGAAGACCCACCCGGCCCGTGTATGCCGTGACGACGATAATCAGCCTGCCCAGGGCGCTCAGAGAGGGGGTGATCCCCGTGGACAGCCCCACCGTGCCAAAGGCGGAGACCACCTCAAACGCCGCCGGCAGCATGGCCAGCCCCTCGGAGAGCGCCAGGGCCACGGACATTACCACGACGAAGGCCACGCCCAGCAGGACAATGGTGACGGCCTTATAGATGACCACCGGCGGGAACCTGCGCTGGAACAGCCCCGGGTCGGGATGGCCGTGCAGCTGGGCCAGGATCACCGCCAGCGGCGCTACGAAGGTGGTGGTCTTGACCCCCCCGCCGGTGCCGCCCGGGGAGGCGCCGATGAACATCAGGACCACCAGCAGCATCAGCGTGGCCTCGCGCATCTGCCCGATGCTCACCGTACTGAAACCCGCGGTGCGTGGGGTGATGCTCTGGAAGAGGGCGGCCAGCACCTTGGCCGGCCAGCTCAGGGGACCCAGCGTCCCCGGGTTGGCGAACTCCAGGAGGAAGACCCCTGCACTGCCGGCAGCGATCAGCCCCACCGTGGCGGACAGCACCACCCGCGTGTGCAGGGTGAAGTGCCGCCGCCCCTCCCGCAGGTTGGTCAGGACGCCGAACCCCAGGCCGCCCAGGACCACCAGCGCCATCACCGTCAGGTTCACCGGAAGATCGGTGGCGTAGCGGGTTAGGCTGGCGAAGTTGCCCATGACGTCGAAGCCGGCGTTGTTGAAGGCGGAGACGGCGTGAAAGACTCCCCAGTAGACCCCGCGGACCAGCCCCACCTCGGGCACCCATCGCAACGCCAGCAGCAGCGCCCCCGCTCCCTCAATGGCCAGGGTCACCCGGATGATCGTCCGGGTGAAGCGGACGATCCCGCCCAGGCTGTAGAGGTTGTAGCTCTGCGCCAGGGCCATCCGCTCGCGCAGCCCGATGCGCCGCCCCACCAGCAGCGCCAGGAGCATGGCCGTGGTCATGTAGCCAAAGCCGCCGACCTGGATGAGCAGGAGGATGACCAGCTGGCCGAAGAGGGACCAGTGAGTCCCCGTGTCCACCACCACCAGGCCGGTGACGCAGGTGGCCGAGGTGGCGGTGAAGAGCGCGTCCAGGAACGGGGTAGGGCGGCCGTCTGCGGCTGCCACAGGCAGGGAGAGGAGGACGGCTCCGACGACGATGACCGAGGCAAAGCCCAGGAGGATGGTCTGGGCGGGGGAGAGCGCGGCGCGAGGTGCAACGCGCCGCAGAGCTACGGAGGCGCGTGCCATCGGCTCGGGGTGCTAGCGGCCCAGGCTGCCCTTCGCCTGCTCCACCAGGGCGTCGAAGGCGGCCGGGTCCTCGACGGCCAGATCGGCCAGGGTCCGCCGGTTCACCCTGATCCCCGCCTTGCGCAGTCCGGCGATCAGCCGGCTGTAGGGTAATCCACTGTTGCGGGCCGCGGCGTTGATGCGGGTGATCCACAGCCGGCGGAACTGCCGCTTGCGCAGGCGGCGGTCCCGGTAGGCGCTGGCCAGCGCCCGGAGCACGTACTGGTTGGCCAGCTTGAACCAGCGGGACTTAGCACCGTAGAAGCCTTTGGCCAGCCGCAGGATCTTCCTGTGCCGGCGGCGCGACACCACGCCCCTTTTGACCCTTGCCATAGGCGCTCACTCCCGGCCTGCCCGGCCATCTGCGCCCGCCCTGCGGGATCAGGGCAGAAGCCGGGCGATCTTGGGCACGTCCGCCGGATGCACCTCCACGCGGCGCCGCAGCGAGCGCCGCCGCTTCGGCCGCTTCTTCACCATCAGGTGACCGCCCTGCTGCCGGCCGCGGACAAGCTTCCCGCTGCCGGTGCGGCTCATGCGTTTGGCCGTGCCCTGATGCGTCTTTGCCCGCTTGCTCACCGTACACCGTCCGTCCGCTGGGCCGCGGGCGCCTCGCGCCGTCGCGGCGCCAGCACCATGATCATGTTGCGTCCCTCCAGGCGCGGCGGATTCTCCACCACCCCCACGTCGGCCACCGCCTGCGCCAGCCGCGCCAGCAGTGCCTCCCCCACCTTGGGGTAGGCCATCTGCCGGCCGCGGAACCACAGGGCCACGCGCACCTTGTGTCCATTCCGGAGAAAGCCGTATACCGCCCCCGCCTTCACCCGGAAGTCATGCTCCCCGATGTTTGGGCTGAGGCGCATCCCCTTGAGGTCCCCCCCGCGCTGCTTGCGGTGGGCCTGCCGGTCCCGCTTGGCCTGCTCGTACTTGTACCGCCCGTAGTCCATGATCTTCACCACGGGCGGCTGCGCCGTGGGCGCTACCTCCACCAGGTCCAGCTGCGCTTCCTGCGCCCGCTGCAGCGCCGCCGCGAACGGCAGGATGCCCAGCTGCTCACCGTTGGGCCCGATCACCCGCACCTCCCGGGCGCGGATGCGGTCGTTGATCCGTGGCTCTCTACTGATGGCGTCGCCCCCTCAGTACCCTCCGCAAAAGGGTGAAGGGATGGTCTGGCCATCCCTTCTGTCTGGTGCCGTAGTGACCCCGGCAGCACCGCCCCGGGGTGAGAAGCGGACGGCTTCTACTTCGTCCCATATGAAGACCGGGGGCGAGTATAGCACCGGGAGGCAGGGCGGTCAATCAAGACCCCCGCTCGCCTGTTCCCGCCTCCTGCTCCCTCCCGACCTGGGAGGCGACCCGGGCAAAGGCCTCCACCGCACGCTCCACCTCAGCCAGGCCGATGTGCCGGTGTGTAACCAGCCGCAGGCGGCACGGCGCCACCGCCAGGACCAGGACGCCGTGCGCGGCCAGCTGCCGGGCCACCAACGGCGCCTGGGGGACCTCCACCAGCACCATGTTGGTCTGCACGTTGGCGGGGTCCACGCGCAGCCCGGGGATCTCCGCCAGCCGCTGGGCCAGCACGCGGGCGTGGCGGTGGTCGTCCGCCAGGCGGTCGACCATGGTCTCCAGGGCCACTATGCCGGCGGCAGCCAGCACCCCGGCCTGCCGCATCCCCCCGCCGAGGATCTTGCGGGCGCGGCGTGCCCGGGCCACGAACTCGGCGCTGCCGCACAGCAGCGAGCCCACAGGGGCGGAGAGCCCCTTGCTGATGCAGAACATCACCGAGTCGGCATCCTGCACCAGCAGCCGGACATCTACGCCCAGGGCCACGGCGGCGTTGAAGATCCGGGCCCCGTCCAGGTGGACTCGGAGCCCGTGGACGTGGGCAGTGGCGCAGAGGGCGGTCATCTGCTGCGGGGACATCACCACGCCTCCCGCGGCGTTGTGGGTGTTTTCCAGGCAGAGGAGGCGTGTGGGCGCAAAGTGCAGGTTTGGCGGCCGCAGCACCGCCTCGATCTGGGCCGGCGCCAGTATCCCCCGCTCGCCGGGCAGTGGCCGAGGGATCACCCCGGCCAGGGCCGCCATCCCGCCGGCCTCATTCAGGTAGCAGTGGGCCCGCTCCTCCACGACGACCTCGTCTCCCCGCTGGGTGTGGCTCATGATCGCCGCCAGGTTGGCCATGGTGCCGCTGGGGACGAAGACCGCGGCTTCCTTCCCCATGCGCGCTGCAGCCATCTCCTCCAGGCGGTTCACGGTGGGGTCTTCGCCAAAGACGTCATCCCCCACCGCCGCCGCGCGCATGGCCTCGCGCATGGCCTCCGTGGGCTGAGTAACAGTGTCGCTGCGCAGGTCGACAGGCGGACTCATCCCTCCTCCCCTCCCCCACCGCGGGAGACCTGGAAGAGGGAGATGCCGCGTCCGGCGATGGACGAGGAGATGTACGCCAGGAGGAAAAGGAGCAGCCACTTGGCGATGGCCAGCAGGAAGGTGTCGGTGATCTTGGCGCTCTGCGCCCCGGCGGCGGTCTGGCTGAGCAGCCCCGCCTGCACCAGCTCTACGAAGCCGCGGTAGAAGGTGAAGACCAGCAGGGCGATGCCCAGGGCAAAGACCAGCAGCCCCAGCCACTTCCCTGCGGGATCGGGTGGGTCGCGGCGTGCCACCATGGTCAAACCTCCTCTCCGTGCCTGCGCGCTTCCCTGGCCGCGAACCTCACACCCGCGCCTGCTGCAGCGCGCTGGCACAGACGCAGGTCCGCTGGGGGGGAACCGCCGGGATCACCTGCAGGACCAGCTCCCGCAGGCGGACCAGGTTCTCCCGGAATATGCGTACGACCTCCGCTGCCGTCACGGGCGCGACCGAGGGGTCCCCCTCCACGCCCACGTCGTAGTCAGTGATCAGGGAGATGTTCACGTAACAGATCTCCCGCTCCCGGGCCAGGGCGCACTCCGGGTACTGGGTCATGTTCACCACCTCCCACCCCTGGGCCCGGAACCAGCGGCTCTCCGCGCGGGTGGAGAAGCGGGGGCCCTGGACCACCACCACCGTCCCCCGGTCGTGGAGCGGCAGGTCCATACGGTGTCCGACCTCTAACACCACCCGGCGCAGGGTAGGACAGTAGGGGTCGGCCATGGACAGGTGCGTGGTGACCGGCCCGTCGTAGAAGGTGTCGGCGCGGCCGCGGGTGCGGTCCACGTACTGGTCGCAGATGACGAAGTCCCCCGGGCGGATGTGCGGCTGGAGGCTGCCGGCGGCGCAGGGGCCAAGGATGCGGCGCACACCCAGGTGCTCCATGGCCGCGATGTTGGCCCTGTAGTTGATCCGGTGCGGCGGGATCTCGTGCCGCCGCCCGTGCCGCGGCAGAAAGGCCACGCGCCGCCCGCCCACCTCTCCCAGGGTGATGGGGGCGCTGGGCGGTCCGTAGGGTGTCTGCAGCGTCACCTCCTCCGCATCCGCCAGCAGCTCGTAGAACCCTGAACCGCCGAAGACGCCGATCTCGGCCTCAGGCATGCGCTCCTCCACAGATCAGTTCCGGCGGACGTCTTCTTCGGCGGCAGCGGGCGCACCGCCTGCCGCCTGCGCGGCAATTGCCGGGAGGATCCTCCCCGCTGCTCCCCGCAGCACCACCGCCGCCTCCGCGTCGAAGGGGGTGGGCTCGCGGTTGACGATGATGAGCTGACCACCCTGCTCCAGGACGATCCGCGGCAGGAAGGCCGCGGGGGTCACCTGCAGCGAGGAGCCCACCACCAGCAGCACATCGGCCTCCCGACAGAGCTGCTCCGCCTGGGCGAAGACCTCCGGCGGCAGCAGCTCCTCGAAGAGCACCACGTCGGGCTTCAGCGGCGACGCGCACCTAGGGCAGCGGGGCAGGGTACCCGCGTCCAGCGCCTCCTCCACCACGGCGATGTCGGTACGCCAGCCGCATCTGGGGCAGGAGGCGTGGCGCAGGCTGCCGTGGATCTCCAGCACGCGCCTCGAGCCCGCGGCCTGGTGCAGGCCGTCCACGTTCTGCGTGATGACCGCCCGCAGCAGCCCGACCCGCTCCAGATGGGCCAGGGCCTGGTGCGCCGGGTTGGGCCGTGCCCGCCGCAGCAGGGAGAGCCGCCTCCGGTAGAAGGCGTAGAACTCCTCCGGCCGGCGGCGGAACGCCGTCAGGCTGGCCACCCGCAGCGGATCCACATCCGCCCACAGCCCGCCCGGCGAGCGGAAGTCCGGCAGCCCGGACTCCGTGCTCACCCCCGCTCCGGTGAGGGCCACCGCCGTGCGCGCCCGGCGCAGCAGAGCGGCGGCCCGGGCCACGCTCACCTCAGGTGCACCAGGTCCCCCTCCGCGGTAAACTTCCAGGAGCGGGGAGGGCCGATGGTCACCCCGGGGCGGCCGGCCAGTGCGGGGGTCAGGCTCTCCGACACCCACAGCCGCTCCAGGTGCAGGGTATTGGGGATGAGCACCAGGCGCGCCTTTTCGGGACGCGGCAGGTCCAGGGAGCCCAGGGCCGCCTGGATGGCCGTCCTGTCGCTGGGAGCCACTAGCGGCAGGAAGACCCGTTCCAGGAAGGTGCTGGTGATGGCGTTGAGGTAGGTGGCGGCAAAGTCGATGGCCTCCGCCAGCTGTGCAGTCACCACATCTGCCAGGCCCACCCCCTGGGCGTTCCCGGCGGAGGCTGGCGAGAGGCGCAGGGCCACGATGCGGTGGAAGCGCGGGGACGGTGGGTCGGGGATGGTGGGGTGGCGCCACCGCCCGATGATGTTGGGGTCCATCCCCGTGCCGCTGTAGTTCTTCCCCATCTCCCTAACGACCAGCACGTCGGCCTCCTCCACCGGCAGCCGGGGCATCCACTCCTGCGCCTGCCGGTAGAGCAGCGGCTCGCGCCGCGGGATCTCGGCAGGCGGCAAGACCTCTACAGCGGCGGTCTCGTCATAAGCGTTCTCCAGCATGGCCACCCCGGCAACGACACGCCCCGACTCCAGCAGCGCGCCCGCCACCTCCTCGATACACCGGGCGATCCCCGCAGCACCCTGGCGGTGCGCCTGGGCGGCCCCCGGAGCCTTGCCCAGGCCGATAGCCAGCATCTTCAGCAGCCCGCTTCCGAAACGGTCGATGAAGGCGGTGTGGGGCTTGATCCGGTTGAGCACGATGACGCCGTGACACTCTGCGGCGCGGCGGTCCAGGTAGACGGTGTAGCCCCCGGGAGTCCGCCCCAGCTCCACCACCTCCATGGAGCTGATCACGGGAGCGCCCAGCGCCTGTGCCGTGATCCCCAGATGGGTCAGTACCCGGAGCTGCCCTTCGGCCGTCCCCCCTCCGTGGCTACCCATGGCGGCAAGGACCACCGGCTCGGCCCCCGCGTCCCGGATGGCCTGCACCGCGCCCTGCAGGGCCGGGACGATGTCGCGGATCCCCCGGCTGCCAGCGGTGACCGCAATGCGACGGCCGCGGAGCGCAGCCATCAGCGGGCGGAGCCCCTCGCGCACTGCCTCGGCCACGTCGGCCAGGCGCGGCCGGGGAAAAGTCTGCTCGACCTCCACCAGCGGAGGAAGGGCGACCTCAGCTCCCGGCAGGGTCTGGGGCAGGCGGAGCTCAAAACGCACGCTCAAAGAGATGCACGAGGTCCTCGGTCCGGGTCAGCCGCGGGTTCACCAGGACGTTGCCGCTCTTCATGGCGTCCTCGGCCAGGGCCGGGATGGCGTCACGGGGAACCCCCAGGTCGCGCAGCCGCTCCGGAATGCCCACGTCTGCGGCCAGGCGGCGCACGGCCTGCACCGCTACCTCCGCCGCTCGCCGGGGCGGCAGGCCGGCTGTCGGTTCGCCCAGCGCCTCGGCAATCCGCGGGTAGGTTTCCATGCCGGCGATGAGATTCCACTCCATGACGTAGGGCAACAGCACGGCGTTGGCCACACCGTGAGGCACGTCGAACCGTGCTCCCAGGGGATGGGACATGGCGTGTACGTTGCCCAGCCGGGTGCGGGTGAAGGCCAGGGCAGCCATGGTGCTGGCCAGAAGCATGTGGTAGCGGGCCTCCAGGTGCTGCCCGGTGGCGTAGGCGGTGCGCAGGTGACGGCCGACCAGGCGGATGGCTTCCAGGGCCAGGGTCTTGGCCAGGGGGTTGGTCGCCGTGTTCACGTAGCACTCGATGCCGTGGGTCAGCGCGTCCATGCCCGTGGCTGCGGTCAGAGCCTGCGGCAGCGACAGGGTCAGCGCGGGGTCGCACACCGCGGCCGCGGGCACCAGGTAGGAACTGCCCACGGTGAGTTTGAACGGCCGCGCCCGGTCGGTGATCACGGCGAACTGCGTCACCTCGCTGCCGGTGCCGGCGGTGGTGGGAACGCAGATCACCGGAACGATGGGTCCGGGGACTTTACCCATCCCCTCATAGTCCAGGACACTGCCCCCATGGGTCGCCAGTACGGCCGCCATTTTCGCCACGTCCATGGCGCTGCCCCCGCCGCAGGCGACCAGGCAGTCACACCCACCGCGGCGGTAGGCGGCGACCGCCCGATCGACGGTCTCGATGCTGGGGTTTGGCTCCACCTGGGAGAAGGTTTCCACCGACGTCACCGCCGGGGCGATCCCGTCCAGCACCTGCTTCAGGATGCCGGCGGCGGCAACCCCCGGGTCACTGACGACCAGTGGCCGGCTCCCCAGCGGGGCGACGGCCTGCCCCAACCGGCTGACCGAGCCTACGCCGAAGGTGATACTGGTCGGGGCCTGGAACGTGAAGGTATCGGTCAAGGCGTGCATTCCGTCCCCCCCGCCGCGACCTGTCAGGATGAGTTCGCCGGACCCGGGGAATGGCCTGCCACCCGCCGAGGAACCGGTCGTACGGCGGTCCGGGGGAGCACCCGATAACCGATAGCCAGATGGGAGGAGCACAGACGGCGCTCGTGGCCTGCCTCTTCGACATCGATGGCACTCTGGCCGACACCGGGGCCGCCATCCGGGAGGCAATCGTCCAGGTCCTCCGGGAAGAGGGCATCAGGCCCACGTGGGAGGAGATCAGGTCCGGGTGGACGCTGGCCGGCCTGGAGGCGCGCGGCATCGCCCTGGGCGTGGTCACCTCCAAGCGGCGCACCGCGGCCCTGTGCACCCTGCGCACGCTGGGCCTGGAGCGGCACTTTCCCGTGGTGGTCTGCGAGGAGGATGCACCAGTGTCCAAGCCCGATCCCGCCCCCCGGCTCCTGGCCGCAGAGCGGCAGGGGGTGCCTCCGGCACTGAGTGTGATGGTCGGTGACGGAGGAGTGGACGTATCTGCCGGCAAAGCTGCGGGGATGCGGACATCCGGCGCGCTGTGGGGGACGGTGGCGCCGGAACTGCTGCGGGCGGCCGGGCCGGACTGGCTGCCGCAGACCCCAAGCGAACTGCTTTCGATCTTCCCGGGACGGGAGTAGGCAGACGGAACCGCCCCGCGTCCATTCCGGCCGGGCGGGACTTCTGCAGTCGTCACGGCTCTGCACCGCCGGCGCAACTCGGCCCGGGCCGAGCCGCGTCAACGCCGCTCCTTGGATCTGTCGGACTCCTGGAGCTGACGCAGGCGGGCGATGTAGAGACGGGCCGCCCGCTCCATGTCCTCGCTGGCCTCCGGCTGGCCCCGTGCCAGAAGCCACTGGTCGGCCGCCTCGTACTCGCGGTCCGCATCCCCCGGAGGCGGAGGCGCCTGGCGCAGCCATGCCAGTACCGCGGCCACGCCTCGCCCCCCCACCTCGCGGATAACCGGGAGGCGACGCAGCGTCACTTCGGCCAGGAAGAGCCCCAGGGCCGCTCCCGCCAGGGGAGGCCAGGCCGGCACGCGCCGCTTCCCGCCGCCAGATGGCGGCGCCAGGATCTCGGCGGGAGTAGCAACCACTCGCGCCCCCGCCGCCTCCACCAGACGGGAGAGGACGCCGCCGCCGGCTCCGGGGGCGGCCAGCTCGGGCGGGGAGGAGACAGCAACAGGGGTTCGCCCGACGCCCACCAGGCGTCCCTGCCTCCGCGCCTCCACCGTGACCAGGTATCCTCCCGGTCCCTCCACCATCAGACGGCCCTCGTATCGTCCCGGCGCGGTCTGCTCCAGTGAGGCGGGCGCCCCACGGCCGACGACCTGCGCCCGCGCCTCCAGGTCGGTGAGCAGGGTGCCGGCGCGGTCTCGGGCGTCCAGCACTACGTGCACCACATCCCCCTCCACCTGCGCCTGCACCTCGAGCTCCCCGGAGGGAGGGGCCACCGCCCAGCGCACCAGGCGCGACCAGAAGATGGCAACGTCAGGCCAGGAGAGCCAGCGGGCAGCCCAGCGCGGGCGCGCGTCCGAGGTAAAGGCCACGACACGGCCCAGCCCGAACTGCCAGGAGGCCAGAAGGGGATCCTGCTGCGGGGTCAGGGCATGCAGCGTCGCCGAGGGTTTGGGCGCCGTGGCCACATAGCCTCCCAGCGGCGGCGGGGCCAGGCCACGCAGCAGCGGCGAGGCGGGCGAGATCAGCGGGCGGAACTGCTCTTCGATCAGGTAGGCACGCGTGGCCAGGACCGCCTCGGCGGTGACAATCTGGGGGATGGTATAGAGGTCGCGGGTGAAGTAGTAGCGGCCCCTTCCCCACGCCGCCAGGTCCCGCATGAACTCCTGGTCGGCGTCATTGCCGACGGCCACGCTGGAGAGGGTGATCTTCTCCCGCGCCATCCGTGCGACCAGCCGCTGGAAATCGCCCGGGTCGGTCTGCCCGTCAGAGAGGACAATGACGTGCTTGACCTTGGCCTGAACCTGCCGTAGCACCTGCTCCGCTTCCAGCAGCGCCGGATAGAGGTTGGTCCCGCCGCCGGCGGTGATCCGCGAGACCTGGCCCAGGATCTGCTCCCGCTGTCGTGCCTCCGTGGGCCGCGCCAGCCAGTGCGGGGCCTGGTCGAAGGCAACCACGCCGATCAGGTCGCGGTCACCCAGCAGGTCGATGACCGACTGCGCCGCCTCCTTCGCCAGCTCCACCTTGGCGATCTCGGGACCGAAGCTGCCCATGCTCCCGGAGGCGTCGATCACCAGCACCACGGCCACTGAGGGGATGGCCACTCGATGGCGCACATCCATAGATAGGGGAAGGGTCGCTTCCAGGTCGGTGGCGGCGTACCCACCGGGGCCGAAGGTGTGCGGGCCGCCTGCGACCACCAGTCCGCCGCCCAGGACAGAGACGTACTCCCGCAGGGCGCGCATCTGCGCCGGGGAGAGCACCGTCGCCGGGACATCGTCCAGGACCACCACAGGAGTGCCGGCGTAGGCCGCCGCGTCCGCCGGCAGCGCCTCGGGGAGGGTCTCCCGCACCTCCAGGCCCTGCGCGCGCAGCCACCGCAGCAACGGACCGGGCTCGCGGGCGGCGTAGACAACTGCCGGGACGCCCACCACCTGGACGACGGCGAAGCCCCGGTTGTTCTCCACCAGGTCGTCGGGCGCGACCTCCAGGCGCGCCTCGTAGATAAGCGCGCCCGGGTCCGCCGCCTGCTGGGGGACCCGGAGCAGGCTCCGGCCCGGCGGAAGGCGCACCACCTCCTGCCATACCTGGCGCCCGCCGAGGAAGAGGCGGAAGACGCCCGAGGCCGGTTCGGACGTCTCGACCCAGACCCGCACCTCGAACCGCTCGCCCGACCGCACTTCTGCCGGGGTCTGCAGTGTGTCGATGCGTGCGTCCACCGCCGCGCCGGCACCCAGGGGAACGACCGCCACGTCCACCCCTGCAGTGGCGGCCAGCGCCGCCGCCTCGGAGGCGCTGCCAGCGGTGTCCCGGCCGTCGCTCATCAAAACGATGCGGCGCGCCCCGGAGGGAGGCAGCAGGCCCAGCGCGGTGCGGATGGCCGCCCCGATGTCGGTGCGGTGCCCCGGTGGCCTGGCCCCCGGAGCCAGCCGGGGGAGGTCGGTCAGGCCCTCGGCGATGGTGGCTTCCGCGCCGAAGATGACGAGGCCGAAACGGTGCCCCGGTCCTCGCTCGGCCACCGCCGTGCGCGCCAGGTCCAGCGCCCGCTGCCGCTCGGCCACGGGGACGCTGTCGGAGAGGTCGAGGGCGAAGACCACGGCTAGGTCTGCGCCACCGCGGGCGATCTCCAGCCCGGCCAGGGCCAAAAGGAGTAGCCCCAGCGCCAGTAGCCGCAACACGGGGAGCTCGTGCCGCAGGGGTGGGCGACGCCGCGGCCAGGGAGGCCGGGACCGCAGCCAGAGGACCCCCTCGGCCAGCAGGACACCCAGGGCAAGCAGCAGCAGGACCCACCACAGCTCCTGCTGACGGACTTCCCCGTCAGCCGCCTGACCCAGGGAAGGCCCCACCTGGCGCAGGTCCGACTCCTGCGGAGGCGCGACTACGGCGATCGGCTGCTCCCGGGACCCGGTGCGCAGTACATACACTCCGGCGCGGTCCAGCCTGGGCAGGGCCAGGACGCCGCCGCGCGCCATCACGGGCAGCACCCGGCCCGAGGGGTCCACCAGTGAGGCCGGGGCAGCGGCAGCCGGCAGCACGGCCGTCGTCCCCGCCTCTACGGTGGGCAGCGGAGCCAGCCACTCCAGGATGTTGGCCATGAGGATGGGAAACGCCGGATGGGCAGGCAGGTCGGAGCGGAGCAGGTCGAAAGGTAGCAGCACCACCCGCAGCTCGGGCCGCTCCAGGACCCAGAGCAGGGGCACGCTCCCCTCCGCCAGCACCGTCCCGCCCCGCGGCCGAAGGGTGAGGGCTTCTTCGGTCCGGATACCGGTCAGGTCCGCCATCCGCAGGAGTGGGTGCGTGGGGACGGTGCGCAGGACGGAGACACCGGGGGTGGGGGCCTCCACATCCAGCGGCAGCGTCTCCGGCACGCTGCCCGCGATCAGGTAGCGGCCCGGCGGCAGGGTCCGCACGTCCACGCGGTCGAGGACCACTACATCGTAGGCCGGCCAGGCCGCGGGGTCGGGGCGAGCGGCGCGCCCGACGGCACGCACAGGCAGCACCTGCAGCGCGGCCTCCAGGAAGGGGTTCCCGGGGGAGACCAGGAGTACCCGCGGTAGGGCCGCCCGGCCCACCACAACTTCTCCCCGGTCGTCGGCAGGGAGGACGTCTCTGGCCTCCAGGCGCACGCGGGCCACCCCTTCTCCCCGCACCGGCCATACCCGTACCGCCACCTCCCCGGCGGGGACGAGCAGCGGGGCTGTGTTTTCTGTGCCGTCCGGCCAGGCCACGTGCACGGTGGTACGCCGGTCGGTGCTGCCGAAATTCCGCACCGCGGTCAGGAGCACCGGGCGACCCGTGCCGCTGGTGCTGGCTGCCATCCGTACCAGCGCCAGGTTCTCCGAGGGGCGACCAAAGGTGCGGTAGGTCACCCGCGGCAGGCGGGGACCGGGAGTGTCGGTGTAGACCACTACCTGCGGTGCGCGGCCGCGCAGGCGCTGCGCCACCGCCGCACGTACGGCGGCCTCCAGGTCGCAGCGCCCGTCCCCCGGGGCCAGCCGGAGGATGGCGCGGCGCACCATCGCCGGATCCGCGGTGAAGTCCAGGACCACGCGCGGCGCTGCACCCGCCTCCAGCACCATCACCGGCAGGCCCGCGGCGCCCTCCACCAGCCGCAGCGCGGCCTGCCGTGCCGCGGCGAAGCGGCCGAGCGGCTCCCGTTCCCCGGCGTCATACGCCTGCATGCTGCGCGAGGTGTCGAAAACGAGAACCAGCGCATCCCCGGCGACGCCGGGGATGGACACCACCGGGCGGGCCAGGGCCAGGGCCAGCAGGGTCACCGCCAGCAGCTGCAGCAAAAGCAGCAGGCTGCGCTCCAGACGGCGCACGGGCAGGCGCACCACCAGGTCCCGGGTGGTGCGTTCCCACAGCAGGGTGCTGCTCACGGTGTGCGGCACGCGACGCGCCCGCAGCATGTGCAGCAGGATGATCAACGGCAGCGCCAGGAGCAGCCAGAGGGCCTGCGGCACGGCGAAGGCCGGCATCAGGTGATCAACCCTCCCACCCGCAGGTAGCGCAGGATCAGGTCTGCCAGGGGAACGGCGGTGGTGGCCCGCAGGTAGTCGATGCCGTGGCGCAGGCAGAACTGCTCCAGACCGGAGAGGTAGCGGTCGCGGGCGCGGGCGAACGCCCTCAGGGCGGCGCCGTCAGCGGTCACCTCTACGGCCCGTCCGGTCTCGCAGTCGATCAGGCGCAGCTCTCCGGCCAGCGGCGGGGCCAGGTCCTCCTCGCTGAGGATGTGCAGAACGAACAGGTCGAAGTGGCGGGCGCGGGCCAGCTTCAACCCCTCCTCGACGCCTTCCGCCATCAGCAGGTCGGAGAGCAGAACCAGCAGGCCCCGTCGTCGCGTCTGGTGCACGTACTCGCGCATCACCGCCGCCAGGTCGCTGCCCCCGCCCGGCTCCAGCCCGCTGAGGAAGCGGAAGAGCTGGAAGGTCTGGGAGCGGCCGCGGGCCGGGCCGAAGGCGTCCCCAACCTGGCGGTCGAAGGCCGCCGCGCTCACCCGGTCCATGTTCACCAGGCCGATGGTGCCGATGGCCGCCGCCACCTGGGCCGCGTAGCGCAGCTTGGACGGAGCGGCAGGACCGGGAGGAAACCCCATGGACCTGGACCGATCCACCAGCAGGTGCACGTTGATCTCCTCCTCCTCGCTGAACAGCTTGACGAAGAGGCGGTCCAGGCGGGAGAAGATATTCCAGTCGACGTAGCGATAGTCGTCGCCGGGCTGGTAGCCGCGGTAGTCCGCGAACTCGACCCCCCGCCCCAGGGTGGCGGAGCGCCGCTCTCCTCGCATCCCGCTGCGCACGATGCGGCGGGTGCGCAGGCTGAGGGTTTCCAGCCGGCTGAGGAAATGGGGGTCGAGCAGCAGCGGCTCACTCACCGGCGCACCCGCACCAGCTCCGGAGTTTCCTCCAGCACGTTGCGCACCACGTCATCGGGGTCAATCCCCTCCGCCTCCCCCTCGAAGTTGAGGATGATCCGGTGACGCAGTGCCGGCAGGGCTACGGCGCGCAGATCCTCGAAGGCCACGTTGGCCCGCTCCTGCAACAGGGCCCGCACCTTGGCCGCCAGCAGCAGCGCCAGCGCCCCGCGCGGGCTGGCGCCGTAGCGTACGAAGCGCCTGGCCTGGGAGGCCGCCCCCTCGGCCTCGGGGTGCGTGGCCCGGATGAGGCGGGCCACATAGTCCTTGACGTGCGTGGCCACCGCCACCTCCCGGGCCAGAGCCTGCATGGCCAGGATGGTGGCGCCAGAGGCCACCGGCTGCACCGCCGGCAGCTGCGGCCCGGTGGTGCGTTCCATGATCTTCACCAGGTCGTCCAGCGCGGGAAAGGGGAGGCGCAGCTTGAACAGGAACCGGTCCACCTGCGCCTCGGGCAGCGGGTAGGTCCCCTCCATCTCGATGGGGTTCTGCGTGGCCAGGACGAAGAAGGGCTCTTCCAGCGGGTAGTGCACCCCTACCGCGGTCACCGCGTGCTCCTGCATCGCCTCCAGCAGCGCGGACTGGGTCTTGGGCGTGGCCCGGTTGATCTCATCGGCCAGGACGATCTGCGAGAAGATGGGGCCGCGCTGGAACTCGAAGAAGCGCCGGCCCGCCTCGTCCTGCATGACCACGTTGGTCCCGATGATGTCCGCAGGCATCAGGTCCGGTGTGAACTGGATGCGGGAATAGCGCAGGTCCAGGGCCTGGGCCAGCGTCTTCACCAGCAGAGTCTTCCCCAGGCCGGGCACGCCCTCCAGCAGCACGTGCCCTCCGGCGATGAGTGCCGTCAGCACCTCCTCGATCAGCGTCTCGTAGCCGACGATCACCTTCTGGATTTCGGCCTTCAGCCGGCGAAAGGCCTGCCGGAACTCCTGAGGATCCACCTTCGTCCCCCCTAGCGCCGCTCGGCCAGCAGGAGGAAGTAGCGCCGCACCACCTCGCGCAACCCGGCGGGAATGCGCGCCGCCGCCATGGCCTCATCCGCCCGGCGTGCCGCCTGCGGAGAGAGGCGCAGCAGTGGCGCGCGGACGGGCACCTTCCGTCCGGGGCCGAGGAGTTCCGCGGTCTGCAGCTGCCCCTCGCCCTCCTGCCCGACCACGCGCGAGCGCTCTCCAGGGGCATCCAGCCGCGGCGTCTGGGGCCCGAGTTTCTTCCCCAACGTCCCCTGTCCGGGCGCGGACCCCTCATTGGGTCCCTGGGGCGGGGGCGCGAGGGCGGTCGCCTCCTCCTGCTCCTGCAGGCGGCGTGCGGTCGGGCCAGCCGGTGGGGTCTGCACCGGGGTCTGCTGCGCCTCCTCGGCCGGCTCCGGCCCGGCGCCCTGGGCGATGCGCAGGGCAGACCGCTCCAGCTCCTGCTCCGCCATCTGCAGCACCGATTCATCCGCCATCAGCGCCCGCAGCGCGTCCATCTGCGCGATGGCCTCCGCCAGCGCCCGCTGGCCTGCGGCGGCATCTCCCGCCTCGGTCTGGCGGCGCGCCTCCTCCAGCGCCTGGCGGGCCTGCGCCGGCAGTTGTGCCTCCGCAGAGCGGGCAAGCTCTCCCAGCCGCTGCAGGAGGTCCTCCCGCCCTTCCCCCTCCGGCATCTGGCTCAGCCGCGCCGCCAGCTCCCGCAGCTCCCGAATCGTCTGCTCCAGGGTGGCTCCCGGCCGGAACAGCGACTGGGGGGGCGCCCCCGGGGTCTGGGAGGTGATGGCCTCACCGATCCGCTGGCCGACCTGGCGACGTGTCGCCTCCAGCCGCCGCTCCAGCGCGGCGATGCGGGCGAGGGCGCCGCGCCGATCCAGGCGCTGCCGCAGGAGTTGCTGGGCCAGGTCATGCACCTCGGGGGCTATACGACGGGCCTGCGGCGCCCGCTCGGCGCGGGCGCGCTGCTCCAGCTGCCCCGCCACCCGCTGCAGCCACCGTCCCTCTTGCCTGATCCGCACGGCCGTCTCCCGCGCCGGGGTGGCCGGAAGGGTGAATCCGGGGAGGAAGCCCGCGGCCAGCGCGGCCAGGCCCACGGCCAGGAGGGCGCGGCGCGTTCCGGCGGGCCAGCCCAGCCGCAGCCGCAGTCCGGGAAGCGCGTCCCGCGCCCGCGCCGCCGCGTCGCGCATGACTTCCCCGGTCAGCGCGGTGGGGCGCAGGCGACCCGTGGCCAGCTCGAACGCGGTGCTCAACCTCTCCCGCAGGCGTAGCTCGGCGTCGGCGACCTGTGCGGCGGGCAGCAGGCCCCCCGCCGGGAGGAAGCCGCGCAGCAGGGCGGCCAGCAGGGAGGCGGCCAGCCCACCCACCAGGATGAGCAACGGCGGCAGAGGAAGCGGGACCACCAGGCCGGCCAGCGTCCAGACCAGGGAGACGGCGGCGGCGAGGGTCATCCCCCGGACCGCCCAGGCCCGCGCCCGGCTCCAGGCCAGGGCGCGGGCGGCGCGGTGAAGCAGGCGCAGGAGGTCGCGCGGCAGCGGTGTCATGGGGCCCCCGCCTTGCGCACGCTCCCGACCGTCCTGGCTGCCAGGCCCGCTGCTGCGGCGGCACCCGCTGCATAGGGCAGCAGCGCCAGTGGCCAGTGCGGCAGACCGCGATGCGCGGCCCCAAGCAGCCACACCGGACTGAGCACGGCGAGCGGCTCCGTCAGCCAGCGGGTGGCCAGGAACAGGAGAAGGAGGATCACCCAGTGCACCACCGTGCGCGCCAGATCCGAGGAAACCGCCGCGGTCAACCAGGCTCCTGCCGCCGCGGGCAACAACGCTACCGGCACCATCGCCACCATCGCCCGGCCCAGAGCCAAGACCGCCTCCAGTTGAGGTGGGGCAACCAGCGCCCACAGCGGCACCGAGACGGCCACCAGCCCGCCCGCCGTCAGAGCGGAGGTCCACAGCTTCCCCAGGGCGATGGTCCGTGGGGAAAACGAGGTCAGCGCCAGGTCCAGGATCTGCTTCTCTCCCTGCACCCCGATCTCACCTACGGCCAGCGCGGAGGTCAGGTACACCACGCAGACCAGCTGCAGGACGAGCCCGACCTGCAGCACCTGGCCGGGTGCCATCCCCGCCAGCCGGCCGCCCTCCGGAGGCAGGGAGACCAGGACGAAGAGGCCAAGGGCGGCCAGGTAGACGCGAAGCGCCCAGAGGATCTTCGGGGAGGCGAGGCGCCACCGGAGGTCGCCGCGGGTGACAGGGTTAAAGGTCACGGGACGCTCTCTGCCCGGCTGAGAGGGACGACGAGGAGCAGCGGGGCCGCCGCACGTCCGGGCCGCCGCAGGAGGCCGCGGTCGTCGTCCAGCCACGCCACCAGGTACACGGTTGGGCTGAGTATAGCATCGCTGCGCAGCCGGCTGAAAGTCCAGGCCCGCAGGCGGGCGTGGAGGTCCCGCCCACCGTCCGCCGGCGGCTCGCGCCAGCGCAGGGGGGAGAGGAGCGCGCGGACTTCCGGGTCCGGAGGCGGCACGGGCTGGATGCGGCCGCCCAGGAAAACCACGGGGTCGCGCAGGCGACGGCCGCTGCGGTTCTCAAACTGAACCTCCACTCCCTCCGCGCCCTCCCGGTAGGACCCGCGGGCCGGCAGCGGAACCAGTGCGGCCGCATGCACTGGCAGCACCTGAGCCGTCCCCTCAAATCGTACCATCTGGTCCAGCAGCAGGCTCGTCTCGGCGCCCGCCAGCGGTCGGGCCAGCACCTCTGGCTCCGCGCGCAGGGAGAAGGTGCCCCGTCGCGGCAGGAGCACCCGTCCCACCGACTCCACCAGAGCCGCCTGTCGGTCCGGCAGCGCCAGCGCCACTGCTCCCTGCACGAAGGCAACGGCGGAGCGGCGCGCTGCCAGGTTCAGGACGGACATCACCACCGTTATCCCCAGCAGCAGCACCGCGGCCAGGAGCCTGCCGGCCCTGCCTCCCTGCAGCCAGCGCAGGAGGGTGCCAAGAAGGGCCAGGTACAGGACCAGCACCAGAACCACCATCCCCTGCTGCCAGCGGGTGGCGCCCGCACGGTCCGGCAGCACCGCCAGGAGGGAGCGGGCCTCCACAAAAGCCGGAGGCCGCGGGGCCCGCAGCAGGCGCATCCAGGCGGCGGCCTCCTCCGGCGGCAGGTAAGAGCGGAAAGGGTCGAAGGGGAGCACGGTAACCCGGCCCCGGCCCCACCCATAAACCGTTTCCGGCGCGCCGGGAAAGGCCGGGGGCAGCGTCGCGGCGGCGAGAAACGGCCGCAGCGACGGGTGTGCCGCCAGCTCTGCCGGAGAGGCGGCGATGAGCACCCTTCCGCCGCTGGCCACCCACCCGGCCAGCGCCTCCACCTGCGCGGGTACCAGCCGGTGGTCCGCCAGGTCGCGGATGACCACGGCGGCGACTCCCTCGTAGAGCTGCCAGCGCGCCGGCAGATCTTCCTCACCGATGTAGGCAACCCGCAGGCGACCGCCCGGGTCCAGCAGGTGCTGCAGGCTCACCGGCCGGGCGGTGAGCGCCAGCACCACCGCGTCCGCCAGTCGCCCCGGAGGGATGGCCACCTGCCATGATGCGCTGACCGCCTCCTGCTCCAGGAGGCGAACGGTGATGGGCGCGCGCGGATCACGCACCACCGCCGGCACGGTCACGCGAAGAGGAACGCCGGGCAGGAGGTGCACCGGCACCCGGACGCGCTCCCGGCTGGCCGGGCGCAGCCGCTCCGTCACCACCTCTACCTGTCCGGAGATCTCGCGATCGCTGCGCAGGCGCAGCGCCACCGGGATCCAGACGTCTGGGACGACGTAGCCTCCGTAGCCGACGCGGATGTCGGCGCCGATCCCAAAGGGAGCTCCGGGAAGCTGTCCCGCCGCGGCAGATCGGTAGGCGCTGCCACCCAGCAGCACGAGCGCCGCCGGCAGGGCCAGACAGATCCCGCGCAGGCGGCCGGCCCGCGGCGGGGTGGACCGTGCGTCAGGTGGTGGAGGAGTCGCCCGAGCCGCCGGGCCTCCTGGTTTCGCCCGCGGTAGCCTTGCCCTCTGCGGTCGTGCCGGGTCCATCACTACCGCCGGGGCGGCGGTAGTCGGTCACGTGGAACCCTGGCCCCTTGAAGATGAGGCCGACCGAGCTGTAGACCTTGCGCGTGGGGCTGCCGCAGACTGGACAGCTCGGCGGCTCGGCGCCCACGGGCTGATGTAGGTCGAACTGGTGACCGTGCGCAATGCATCGGTACTCGTAGATCGGCATGGCAACCGCACTCCAGCAGGTCGGACATCGACCGGTAACCTTTTATCTATTATGGACGTACCCGCCGGCCTGTCAATTTGCCCCGAGCTAGCGTCGTTCCAGGCGGATGACCCACACCGGCCCGGTGTAGCTGCCGCTGTTGCTGCCGTAGGCCAGGTGGCGGCCGTCTCCCGACCAGCGCACCACCAGGGGCAGACCGGGGTCGGGAAACTCCGCGCGGAACTCCGCGGCGCGCACCCGGCCGCCGCCGTCCACATCGGCCAGCCAGATCTCGCCGCGTGCCTCATCGAGCACGCGGGCGTAGGCCACCTTGTCGGACGTCGGCGCCCAGGCCAGGCCGGTGATCCGTCCAGCCTCCGGGCTGAGACGGCGCGGCGCCCCGCGGCCGTCGGCGCGCGCCGCCCAGGCGTGCAGGACGGAGGATGCCGCGGGGTCGGCGGCGGCGAAGGCAATGCGCACGCCGTCGGGAGCAAGCTGCGGCCAGAAGATCCGGGGGAAGGGCTGGGGGAGCACTCGCCGGTCCGGGTAGCGGATGCGCCAGCGCAGCAGGCGACTGACGCCGCCCCCTTCGGGGCCCAGCCCGATGAAGAGGAAGAGGCTGTCCGGAAACCACTGCAGCGCCTCCACCGCCAGGCCCTGCGGGATCTCCCCACCCGGTCCCAGACCGGGCAGGACCTGACGACGCATCCGCCCGTCGGCGCTGATCAGCCACACCTCGCTGCGCCCCGGGCCCTCCCCCACCCGCGCCGCTACCGCCAGCTCGTCGCTGCCCGGCGCCCACGCCAGGTGCGTGGCCAGCACCGCACCCTCCCCCGGCAGGACGAGGCGTCGCCGCGTTCCCCTCTCAGGGTGAACCACGAAGACCTGGCCGCGGTCGATGTAGGCCAGCAGGCCTGTGGGCCGGGACCAGGCCACCTGGGTGGCCACCCCCACGGCGGTGACCTTGCGCTCCTTCCCCTGGAGGGAGACGATCCACAGCCCCCGCCCGTCGGCGTAAGCCAGCGCCCGCCCGTCAGGCGACCAGGCGGCCGGGCTGAGCGCCGCCCGGTCGGTGAGACGCACTGGCGGGCCAATGCGCAGCAGGGCCACGCTCACCGGAGCCGGGCCGCGGCGCACCTGGCAGGCCACCAGCAGCAGCGCCGCCAGTCCCGCGGCCAGCGCCGCACGCCATGCGCCGCCGCGCCGCTCAGACGACGGGGTAGCGCCCTTCGGCCAGCTCACGGGTCAGGAAGGTGATGTTGGCCAGCTCCCGCTCCAGGATCTCCAGGGTCCGTCGCCGCAGCACGCTCTTGCGCGCACCCCGTGCCGGAATGATCTGCGCCGCGGCGATCTTGGGCCTGTCGATGGGCGCGCCGATCTGGCTTAGCATCCACACGTAAACCTCCCGCACCCCGGGGACCTCCTCGTAGATGCGCGCCGCCACCTGGTGGGTCATGATGGTGTAAATCTTCCCCACGTGCGAGACGGGGTTCTTCCCCGCAGCCGCCTCGGTGCCCATGGGCCGGTTCAGGGCGATCACGCCGTTGACCTTGTTGCCCCGGCCGATCTGCCCGGAGTCGCCGCTCTCCGCGGAGGTTCCGGTGACGGTGAGGTAGACCCCGCCCAGCCCCCGGCCGGGCCGGTCCAGGGTGTTGATATCCAGGGTGATGTTGTCAAAGGTGGACTGCTGCAGGACGAAGTCGTGCACGGCGTCGTGCATCTCCTTCTTGCGGCGGAAGTATGTGGCCTCGTCGGGGATGAAGCGGTCGACGAAGGCTACCGCCGCTGTCAAGTTCAGCTCCCGCCCCTGGCGGAACCCCATGATCTTGATGTCCTCCCCCGCTTCGGGGAAGTCTTCCTTGAAGGTGCGGGAGTTCATCAACTGCTCCACGCGGCGGACGATTTCCTCGGTCTGGGTCAGGGGCGCGTAGCCCACCGCCGCCGAGGTGTCGTTGGCGCAAGGGGTCTCCCGCTGGAAGATGTCCACCAGCTCGGGGGAGCCCGGCTTGATCTGCACGTCGTAGATCACATCGCGCTCGGGGTCCACAAAGCGCAGGTGCTCCCGGAACCAGACCCTGGCCGTGTTGATGGCGATCTCCTCGACCGGGACGCGCTCGCCGTTCACCACGGCCGTGGCCCGGTCACCAAAGATCAGGCGCATGGGCTCGGTGACCCGCCCCCCGCCGAAGGCCACATCGGCGGCCCCGGCCACCAGCAGCGCCTTGTCGATGTTGTGGTGCAGGATGGACCCGAACCGCTGCAGGTACTCCCGGCTCAGGGCGATGGAGACCCGCTCCATGATGGCGTCGCAGATGGAGTCCGGATGGCCGACCCCTTTGCGCTCCACGATTTCCACCTCGTGCTCGGAGACCGGCTTCCCGCTGAGAAACTCCACGCTGGTGCTGCCCACGGCGGTTCCCCCTACTCCTTCCAGCGCACCTGCACCACCCCGTCCACATCGCTCAACGCCACCAGCACGTCGTCGCGGGAGAGGCGGGCGGGTAGGCGGACGGCCAGCGAGATGTGCACGTGCTCGTCCAGGCGTTCGGACATCTCCACGTTCTCGATGTTCACGTTGTGCGCCCCCAGCACCGTGCCGATCTTCCCCAGCTGCCCCGGACGGTCCACCAGCAGCAGCTCCACGGTGGCCAGACCGCGGCGGGGCAGGTGGCGCTCCAGGGCCTTGAACGGGATGAGGATGATCACCACCAGCGCCGTGGCCACCACCGCTCCCAGGTAGAAACCGGCGCCCACGGCCGTGCCGATGGCCGCAGAGGTCCACAGGGTGGCCGCCGTGGTCAGGCCGGTCACGGTGACGCCGCTGCGCCAGATGGTCCCCGCGCCCAGGAAGCCGATGCCCACCACAATGTTGCTGGCGATGCGCGCCGGGTCGGCGCCGGAGCCGAAGAACCCCTCCTTGGAGATGAGGGTGAACAGCGCCGCCCCCAGGGTGACCAGCGTGTGCGTGCGCAGGCCCGCCGGCTTCTCCACGCTCTCCCGCTCCAGGCCGATGAGCGCGCCTAGGACCAGCGCCAGGACCAGGCGCACCAGGATCTCCACGATGCCAGCGGCGGCGAAGTCTGTCACGGATCCGCCTCCTCCCCGTACTTCTCCCGGGCGACGGCGGCCACGTGCTCCATCAGCGCGTCCACCAGCCGCTCCTCCGGCAGGCTGGCCACGATGCGGCCGTCGCGGAAGAGCAGTCCCATCCCCCGACCGCAGGCGATGCCCAGGTCGGCCAGACGGGCCTCCCCCGGGCCGTTGACGGCGCAGCCCATCACCGCCACCTTCACCGGCGATCGGATCTGCGCCAGGCGCCGCTCCACCTCCTGGGCGATGGCAATGATGTCCACCTCCGCCCGGCCGCAGGAGGGACAGGCCACCAGCTGGACGCCGCGCTGGCGCAGGCCCAGGCTGGAGAGAATCTGGTAAGCCACCCGCACCTCCTCCACCGGGTCCGCCGCCAGGGAGACGCGGATGGTGTCGCCGATGCCCCGGGCCAGGATGGCGCCGATGCCCACGGCGGACTTCACCGTCCCCGGCCCCAGCGTCCCCGCCTCGGTGATGCCCACGTGCAGCGGATAGCGCACGCGAGTGCTGAGCAGGGTGTAGGCGGCGATGGCCATGGGCACCTCGGAGGCTTTCACGGAGATGACCAGGTCGGTGAAGCCCAGGTCCTCCAGCACCCTGACGTCCTCCAGGGCACTCTCCACCAGGGCTTCCGCGGTGGGGCCGAAGTGGCGCAGCGTGGCCTTGGAGAGCGATCCGATGTTGGCCCCGATGCGGATAGGCACGCCCCGCTCCTGGGCGGCGCGGGCCACGAGACGCGTCCGCTCCCGGCTGCCGATATTCCCCGGGTTGAGCCGCAGTTTGTGCACACCCGCCTCCAGGGCCAGTAGCGCCAGACGGTAGTCGAAGTGGATGTCGGCGACGACAGGCGTGGGGCTGCGCGGCACGATCTCCCGCAGGGCGGCCGCCGCCTCCCGGTCGGGCACCGCCAGGCGGACGATCTCGCACCCTTCCGCCGCCAGCTGGTAGATCTGGGCCAGCGTGGCGCCCACATCGCGCGTGTCGCTAGTGGTCATGGACTGGACGGCGATGGGGGCGCCGCCGCCGATGGTCACCCGGCCCACGCGGACCGGCCGGGTCTCGGTGCGCAGGGTCACTGCGCGCGCCGGGGTCTCGATCATCGCTGGATGTCCTGCACCGTCAAGAATATCAGCAGGAGGAATAGGAGGACAAAGCCCACCAGGTGGACGTAGCCTTCGCGGCGCGGGTCCACCGGACGGCGCCGCACTGCCTCCACCAGGAGGAAGGCGAAGCGCCCCCCGTCCAGCGCCGGAATGGGAATCAGGTTGAACAGGCCGATGATGATGGAGAGCGACGCCGCCACATAAAAGAAGTTCTCCCCCCCGCTGCGTCCGGCCTCGACCAGCGCCCGGCCCGCCGCTACCGGGCCGCCCAGGTGGCGCAGCAGCGTCCCCTCACGCACCAGGTTCCTGATGGCCCCGACGAAGCCGACAGCGAACTCCCCCGTGCGCTGCACCCCCCAGGCCAGCGCGGCCGGGGGGCTGTAGCGCCGGCGGACGATCTCCGGAGCAAACCCGATGAGCCCGATGCGGCGCGCCGCATCCAGCCGGGGGGTGACCGTCACGTCGAAGCGCCGCCCCTGCCGTTCCACCGTGAGGACGAGCTGTCGCCCCGGACTGCGGTGGATGGTCTCCACCACCTCCTGCCCGCTGGGCGTGGGCCGGCCGTTGATGGCCACGATGGCGTCCCCCGGCGCCAGCCCCACCTGTGTCGCCGGGCAGGGGGCGGGCGGAGCGGCGCCCTGGGGCTGGCCGCAGATGGGTACCAGCATGCCGACGCGGTTGGTGATCCCTGTAGGAACCCCGAAGGTGGCGGCGATCACCGCCAGGAGCACGGCCGCCAGCGCCAGGTTCATCAGCGGTCCGGCGGCAACGATGGCCATGCGCACCCCCACCGGCTGCGCCCGGAAGGAGCCCTCCCCGGGCTCCTCCTCGGCGAAGTCTTCTCCGGCCATGCGCACATACCCGCCGAAGGGTATCAGGTTGACCGCGTAAGTGGTCTGGCCTCGCTGCGTGGCGAAGAGCCGCGGGCCGAAGCCCAGGGCGAAGGTGTGGATGACCACGCCCGCGCGCTTCGCCACCAGGAAGTGACCCAGCTCGTGGACCAGGATCATGGCCCCAAACGCCACGATGGTGACCAGCAGCCATCCGCCGCTGGAGAGCGCTGCGGGCAGGTCGGTCATCTACGCACCTCGGCCCCAAAGCGGGTGACGGTCTCCCGCGCCCAGGCGTCGGCGGCAAGCACATCCTCCAGCGTGGGGTCGGCGACCACGCGGTGGGCATCCAGTGTGCGGCGCAGCAGCCGGGGGATCTCGCCGAAGGAGATGCGCCGCTCCAGGAACAGGCGCACCACCACCTCGTTGGCCGCATTAACCACCGCCGGGGCCGTTCCCCCGGCCTGCAGCGCCTCCCGGGCCAGGGCCAGGCAAGGATAGCGCTCCGGCGGGGGTGGCGTAAAGGTCATGGTCACGCCCCCTCCCCGCTCCCAGGCCAGTGGGCGCAGGGGAGAGGAGCGCCGCTCGGGAAAGGTCAGGGCCAGCTGGATGGGCAGCCGCATGTCCGGCGCGGCGATCTGCGCCAGCACCGACCCATCCACCAGCTCCACCATCCCGTGCACCAGGCTCTGCGGGTGGATGACCACATCGATCCGCTCTGGCGGCAGGTCGAACAGCCAGCGGGCCTCGATGACCTCCAGGCCCTTGTTCATCAGCGTAGCCGAGTCCACCGTTACCTTCGGGCCCATCTTCCAGGTGGGGTGGGCCAGCGCTTCCTCCGGCGTGGCCTCGCCCAGCGTCTCCAGCGGCCGGTGCAGGAACGGTCCGCCGGACGCGGTGAGGATGATGCGCCGCACCGCTTCCCGCGACACCCCCTGCAGGCACTGGAAGATGGCGCTGTGCTCGCTGTCTACCGGCAGCAGCGCCGCCCCGCGCGCCCGTGCCTGCGCCATCACCAGGCTACCGCCGGCCACCAGGGCCTCCTTGGTGGCCAGGGCGACGTCCTTCCCCGCGCGCAGCGCGGCCAGCGTGGGGACCAGACCGGCAATGCCCACCACCGCCACCAGCACCATGTCCGCCGCGGGGTGGGCGGCCAGCTCGGCGATGGCCTCCGGCCCTGCCAGCAGCGCCGTTCCCGCGGGCAGCAGGCCGCGCAGGCGGTGGGCCGAGGCGACATCCTCCACAGCCACAGCCTGGGGACGGTAGCGCGCCACCTGCGCCGCCAGACCCTCCACGTTGCGCCGCGCGGCCAGCCCTACCACCTGGACGTCGCCCAGGTGGTCGACGACCTCCAGGGTGGCCCGCCCGATGGACCCGGTGGATCCCAGCAGGACCAGCCGTCTCACCGCAGCACCGAGACCAGCAGCGCGTAGACGACGGGGGCGACGAAGAGCATGGCGTCGAAGCGGTCCAGGACCCCGCCGTGCCCCGGCAGCAGTGCGCCGCTGTCCTTTAGGCCGGCCGCCCGCTTCAGCGCCGACTCGGCCAGGTCTCCCAGCAGCCCCACCGTCCCCGCGAGCGCGCCCACCGCTGCCGCCGTAATGAGGGGAAGCCCGGCCAGAGCAGCCGTTACCAGCGCCGCGGCCACACCGCCCAGCTCGCCGCTTGCTGCACCCTCCCAGGTCTTCGCCGGACTGATGGCCGGGGCCAGGGGGTGGCGGCCCAGGGCCCGTCCGCCAAAGTAGGCCGCAGAGTCGGCCACCCACACCGAGACCACTACCAGGAGCGTCCAGGCCAGCCCTCCGGGCAGGCGGCGGAGCAGGTCCAGGGCGGCAAAGAGGGAAAGGTACACCGGGCCAAGCAGAGTGATCCCGGCGTTGGCCGCAGCCTGCGGCCGGCCCGCCGGGAGAATCTGCGCGGCCAGGGCCGCTCCTGCCAGCCCGGCCCCCGCTCCCGACAGCAGCTGGGGCCGGAAGACCGCGCAGCCGTAAAGCAGCAGCGTCCCACCCAGGACGAGCGACGCCGCCGGAGCCAGCCCGGATGCCCGGGCCAGACCGATCCATTCCCGGGCCCCCAAGAGGGCCAGAGCCACAAGCAGCGCGGTCCAGGCCCAGCCGCCCAGGTAGAGCGGAAGCAGAACCAGGGGGATGCCCAGGGCGACCGTGAGCGCTCGGCGCGCGGTCCCGCCAGCGGCCACCGGCCGGACCTCAACCATCATCGAGGCCTCCGAAACGACGCTGCCGCTGCTGGTAGGCCGCCACCGCCGCATAGAAATCGGCCACGGAGAAGTCGGGCCAGTAGATGTCGCAGAAGTACAGCTCCGTGTAGGCGATCTGCCAGAGGAGGAAGTTGCTGATCCGCTGCTCCCCTCCCGTGCGGATGAGCAGGTCGGGTTCGGGCAGCCCCTCGGTGTAGAGATAGCGGGCAAAGCGGGCATCGTCGATGGCCTCCGGAGACAGCAACCCGTTGGCCACCTCCCTCGCCAGGCGGCGCACCGCATGCAGAAGCTCGGCCCGTCCGCCGTAGTTCAGGGCGAAGTTCAGCACCAGGCGGTCGTTTCCCCGGGTGCGGGCCACGACCTCGCGCAGCGGCGCGGCCACCTGCGGCGGCAGCCGGTCCAGGTCGCCGGAGATGCGCAGGCGGATGCCGTGCCGCATGAGCTCCTCCGCCTCGGCAACCACGGACTCCTGCAGCAGCTCCATCAACCCGGCCACCTCATCGCTGGGGCGCCGCCAGTTCTCCGTGGAGAAGGCATACAGGGTGAGGTAGCCAATGCCCAGGTCGCGGCAGGCCTCCAGCGTCCGCCGCACCGCCTCCCGCCCGGCGCGGTGCCCCTCCAGACGCGGCAGGCCGCGCTCCCTGGCCCAGCGGCCGTTGCCATCCATGATAATGGCCACGTGTCGGGGGACGCGGGTGAGGTCGATCTCCGGGAGCGCGGGGGGGCGCTCAGGTGCCTTCATGGAGGCGGGGCCGGTGGGGGAGCAATACGCTCGTACCGCTCGTGGGTCACCACCAGCCGCACCCGGCCGCCCGCCTCCTGCTCGCGGATCACGCGCAGCGGGCCCTGCCCGACTACCCGCCCAGGAGGGCGGGTCTCGGTGATGTCGACCTCGTAGCCAGCAGCGGCGAGCTGCGCCTGCGCCTCCTGCAGGGGCAGGGCCAGCACGTCCGGCGCGGCGGGGGCCTGCGCGCTCACAGCTCCATAATCTCCCGTTCCTTGGCAGCCAGCGCCTTGTCCACGGCGGTGATGAACTCGTCGGTCAGGCTCTGCAGCTCCTCCAGGGCGCGCCGGGCGTCGTCCTCGGACACCTCGCCTTCGTCCTCCAGCTCCTCGATCATCTCTTTGGCCTCACGGCGGATGTTGCGCACGGCCACGCGCCCTTCCTCGGCATGCCGCCGGACCACCTTGACCAGATCGCGGCGACGCTCCTCCGTTAGCGTGGGGATAGGGATGCGGATGACGACGCCGTCGCTGCTGGGTACCAGACCCAGCTCGCTCTTGAGGATGGCCCGCTCCACGTCCTTGACGATCTTCTTGTCCCAGGGGGCCACCAGCAGCAGGCGCGGCTCCGGCACCGTGATCGTGGCCAGCTGGTTCACCGGCGTGGGCACCCCGTAGTAGTCCACCTTGATCTGCTCCAGCAGGGCGGGGTTGGCCCGTCCGGTGCGGATGGCGGCGAACTCGCGCCGCGTGGCCTCCAGTGCCTTCTGCATCCTGGTGCGTGCGTCCTTGATGACGTCCTCGATCATGTGTTCCGCCTGCGCCGCACCGCCCACATCCCCGGGGCTCCCCGCAACGGCCACACCCCCGGCAGCGCCCCACCCGCCGGTTGGCCCGGCACCCTCACCGCCGGCCTCCCACCAGCGTGCCGATGGGCTCCCCCAGCACGGCACGCTTCAGGTTGCCGGGCTGGGTGATATCGAAGACCACGATGTCCAGGTGGTTGTCCTTGCACAGGGCCACCGCTGTGGCGTCCATGACCTTCAGGTCACGATTGAGCAGGTCCATGTAGTCCAGGTGACGGAACATTACGGCGTCGGGATGGCGGTGCGGGTCCTTGTCGTAAACCCCGGAGACCCCACGCTTGGCCATAAGCAGGGCATCCGCCTCCACCTCGATGGCGCGCAGCGCCGCCGCGGTGTCCGTGGTGAAGTACGGACTGCCGGTACCGCCGGCGAAGATAACCACCCGGCCCTTCTCCAGGTGACGGATGGCGCGGCGGCGGATGAAGGGTTCCGCCACCTGCCGCATCTCCACCGCCGTGAGCACCCGGGTGACCAGACCCTCCGCCTCCATGACGTCCTGCAGGGCCAGGGCATTGATCACCGTGGCCAGCATGCCCATGGTGTGCCCGGTGACCTCGTGGATCCCCAGGCGGCGGCTCACCTCCTCGCCGCGGACGAAGTTGCCGCCGCCGACCACGATGGCCACCTGTACTCCCTGGGCGGTGACCTCCTTGACCTCCTGGGCCACCAGACGCAACACCGCAGCGTCCAGCGAGGCCGCGCCTCCACCCGCCAGGGCCTCTCCACTGAGCTTTAGGAGGACGCGTCGGTAGTCCGACCTCTGCGCGCTCATCCCTCCCCCCGCTACTCCCCCACCCGGAACCGGGCAAAGCGGCGCACCTGGATGTTCTCTCCCACCTTGGCCACCGTCTCCCGGATGAGGTCCTGCACGCTGCGCCCGGCGTCCCGGATGTACGGCTGCTCCAGCAGCACCCACTCCTTGACCCGCGGGTCGTCCCGCTCTGCCTCCGGCACCTCCTCCCGGGAGAGGTAGCGTGGATCTGTGGCCGCCACCTGCATGGCCAGCTCCCGGGCCAGGCGGCGGAAGTCCTCGGTGCGGGCGACGAAGTCGGTCTCGCAGTTCAACTCGATGAGCGCACCCAGCCGGCCGCCGGCGTGGATGTACGCCTCCACCACTCCTTCCGACGTCTCGCGACCGGCGCGCCTGGCCGCAGCGGCCAGGCCCCGGGCGCGGAGCACCGCGGCGGCGCGTTCCAGGTCTCCCCCGCTCTCCTCCAGGGCACGGCGACAGTCCAGAACGCCCGCACCGGTGCGGGCTCGCAGCTCGCGCACCTGCGCCACGGTGATCCCGGGAGAACCGCTCACACCTCCTCCTCCACTTCCACGGGGAAAATCTCCCCGATGGCTTCCTCCAGCGACTCCGGCACCCCTTCCTCGACCTCCGCAGGGACGGGGACTGCCTCCCGCTCCTCCTCCGTCACCTCCAGCTTGCGCCGCTCCTCCAGGCCCTCCAGCGCGGCATTGGCGATGCGGTTGGTGATCAGGCGCACCGCGCGGATGGCGTCGTCGTTGCCGGGAATGGGGTAGTCCACCTCGTCGGGGTCGGAGTTGGTGTCGACGATGGCCACCAGGGGGATGCCCAGCTTGCGCGCCTCGGCTACGGCGATATGCTCCTTGCGCGTGTCCACCACGTAGACGGCGGCAGGCAGATGGTTCATGGTCTTGATGCCGCCGAGGAACTTCTCCAGCTTGGCGTACTCCTCACTGATGCGGGTCTGCTCGCGCTTGGGCAGGACGTCAAAGAGCCCCCGGGCGCGCATGTCCTCGATCTCCCGCAGGCGCTCGATGCGCCGGCGAATGGTCTGGAAGTTGGTGAGCATCCCCCCCAGCCAGCGCTGGTTCACGTAGGGCTGGCCGGCGCGGGTGGCTTCCTCCCGGATGGCGTCCTGGGCCTGCTTCTTGGTCCCCACGAAGAGGACCTCGCCGCCCTCGGCTACCGTCTGACGGACGAAGCGGTAGGCCTCCTCGATCAGCGGCACCGACTTCTGCAGGTCGATGATGTGGATACCGTTGCGCTGGGTGAAGATGAAGCGGGCCATCTTGGGATTCCAGCGGCGGGTCTGATGGCCGAAGTGCACCCCCGCCTCCAGCAGTTGCTTCATGGTCACGACCGGCACGTTATGCCTCCCCTGTGGTTATCCCTCCGCCACCTTCCTCCGCTGCGCGACCCACAGCGGGCACCCGCGCCACCGTCAGGCGACGTGCAGATTGGCCCCGCCGGGCGGCAAAGAGGGGGGCAAGGCCACGCCTTCCCCCCTGCACTCCGGCGGAACCGCTGAGTCGGCGTGAGTATAACACAGGGCCGAAAGCCTGTTCAAATGCGGGTCGAACTCTCCTGCGCTCAACCGGCCTGCGGGATGGGAGCGGCCATTCAGCTGGCGGTGACGGGCTCGGGGGCCTTGGGGGCCTCGGTGTAGCCGCACCCGGTGTTGAGGCACTTAAGGTGCGTACCGCGGCGGCCACGCTTTTCCACCAGTACGCCGCCGTCGCGCGGGCATCGTCTGTGGGTGGGCCGGTCCCAGGAGACGAAGGTACAGGTGGGGTAGTTGGCGCAGCCGTAGAAGATGCGGCCCCGCTTGCTGCGCCGCTGCACGATCTCTCCGCCATCCAGGGGGCAGGGGACGCCGATGCCCAGAGGGCGCGTGTAGCGGCACCCCGGAAAGCCGGAGCAGGCGATGAACTCACCGAAGCGGCCGTGCTTGCGCACCAGGGGCCGGCCGCACTCCGGGCAGGCCTCTCCGGTCTCCACCTCGGGGAACTCCACTTCCACGATGCGCTTCTCCGCTCGCTGCAGGTCGCGCTCGAACGGGGCGTAGAACTCCCTCACCACCTTGACCCAGTCGCGCCGCCCCTCGGCGATCTCGTCCAGCTCCTCCTCCATCTGGGCGGTGAAGTTCAGGTCGACGATGTCGGGGAAGTGTTCCACCAGCAGGTCCGTCACCAGCATGCCCAGATCGGTGGGCTGGAGGCGCCGCTCCACCACGTGCACGTAGCCACGTGACTTGATGGTCTCCAGCGTGGGCGCGTAGGTGCTGGGGCGGCCGATGCCCAGCTCCTCCAGCGCGCGCACCAGGGAGGCCTCGGTGTAGCGCGGGGGCGGCTGGGTGAAGTGCTGCCCGGGCTGGACCGCCAGCAGGCGGAGAGGCTGGGCCGCGGCCAGGGCGGGCAGCCACCCTTCCCCGTTCTCCTCCCCGTTCTCCGCCGCCTCACGGTAAAGCGCCAGGAAGCCGGGGAAGCGCACGCGCGCGCCGGTGGCGCGGAAGAGAAACGGCCCGCCACCGATGTCCACCACCAGGGTGTCGATGACCGCGGAAGCCATCTGGCTGGCCACGAAGCGCTTCCAGATCAGCTCGTAGAGACGGAACTGGTCCCAGCGCAGGTGGGGTTTCACCTGCGCCGGAGTGCGGGACGTGGCCGTGGGGCGGATGGCCTCGTGGGCGTCCTGCGCGCTGCGCCGGGAGCGGTACTGCCGGGGGCGGGGCGGCAGGTAACTGGCGCCGAAGGTACGGCGGATGTACTCGCGCGCCTCCTGCTGGGCGGCCGGGGCCACCCGCACCGAGTCGGTGCGCATGTAGGTGATCAGCCCGACCGTCCCCTCCTTGCCCAGATCGATGCCCTCGTAGAGCTGCTGCGCCAGGCGCATGGTGCGCGACGCGGTAAATCCCAGGCGGCGGTTGGCCTCCTGCTGCAACGTGCTGGTGGTGAATGGCGGTGAGGGATGGCGCTGCCGTTCCCCGGGACGGACCTCCAGCACGTGGTAGGACTGGCGGCGGATCTCCTCCACCAGGGGGGTGGCCTCGGCCTCGCTGCGGATGACGTGGACGCGTTCCTCCTGCGGGCTGCCAAACCTGGTTCCGTCGCGGCTGACCAGCCGGGCGGTGAAGGCGGCGTCGAGCCCCTCGGGGGTGAAGCGACCGTCCACCGTCCAGTATTCCTCCGGCACAAAGCGGGCGATCTCCCGCTCCCGATCCACCACCAGGCGCACGGCTACCGACTGCACGCGCCCGGCGGAGAGGCCGCCGCGGACCTTGCGCCACAGCAGCGGGCTGAGCTTGTAGCCGAAGAGCCGGTCCAGGATGCGCCGCGCCTGCTGCGCGTTGACCAGTTTCCGGTCGATCTCCCGCGGGCTGGCCAGCGCCCGCTGCAGCGCCTCCCTGGTCACCTCGTGGAACTCGATGCGCCGGATGGCCCCGTTCACAGGACGGAGGACCTCCTGCAGGTGCCAGGAGATGGCCTCCCCCTCGCGGTCGGGGTCGGTGGCCATATAGACGGCCTCCGCCTTCTTCGCCGCTTCCCGCAGCGCCTTCAGGATCGCTCCCTTTCCCTTGATGACGATGTACTTGGGGGCAAAATCCTGCTGCACGTCCACGCCCAGCTGGCTCTTGGGCAGGTCCTTGATGTGCCCCATGGATGCAGCCACGTCGTAGCTACGGGAGAGGAGCTTGCGCAGCGTCCGCGCCTTGGTTGGCGATTCCACGACCACCAGGGATTTAGCCATTTCCCCTCAGCACCTCGACGGCCACGCTCCACGAGGAGGCGGGCCAGGAGGGAGAACGCGTAGGAACTGTTTCCCCGGATACTGCCGCACCAGTCCCTGCAGCTCCAGGTCCAGCAGCACCGCCGCCACCTGAGAGGGTGACAGCCCGGTGCAGGCAGCCACCTGGTCAATGTGCACAGGTTCCCCGGCCAGGGCTGCCCAGACCAGGGCCGCGGGGCCCGGCGGGATCGATGGGCCAGCCCCGCCCGCAACGGGGGACGTGCGCAGTGGGAGGCCCAACACGCCCAGCACGTCCTCGGCGGTCTCCACCAGGGCCGCACCGTCGCGGATCAGCCCGTTGGGCGCCCGGCTTAAGGGGTTGAGCACCCCTCCGGGCACCGCCATGACCTCCCGCCCGTACCGCAGGGCGTGGGCCACGGTGCTCAACGTGCCGCTGCGCTCGTCCCCTTCCACCACCACCACACCCAGGGCCAGCCCGGCGATGATCCGGTTCCGTCGCGGGAAGTGCCCCCGCCGTGGAGGCGTTCCCGGTGGGAACTCGCTGATCACGCAGCCTCTGGCCACGATGGCCTGCAGCAGCGCCCCGTGTTCCGGCGGGTAGACCACGTCCGGGCCACACCCCAGCACGGCGACCGTGCGTCCGCCCGCCTGCAGCGCGGCCCGGTGGGCCACCGCGTCGATGCCCCGGGCCAGGCCGCTGACTACCGTCACCCCGTGCCAGGCCAGCCCTGCGGCCAGCCGCTCCGCCACCGCCCGCCCCGCAGGCGTGGCACGGCGCGAGCCGACGACGGCCACCGCCACCTCGTCGGCACGCAGCTCGCCGCGGACGAAGATGAGAGGCGGCGGATCATCAGTCCGCCGCAGCAGCCCCGGATACTGCGGTGACGTCAGGAGAACCGTCTCCATGGTTGCGCCGGCGTCACCCCGGGTCACGCCACTCCCTACACTAGCACAACGTGTCAAGGCGCCCCGGCGGAGGCGGGCTGCACCGGATGAGCTATGGGACGGTCAAGGGCCCGGTACTGGATCGCCTCGGCGACGTGCGCTGGCCCGATCTCCTCCGCGCCCTCCAGGTCGGCGATGGTGCGGGCCACGCGCAGGATGCGGTCATAGGCGCGGGCGCTGAGGTGCAGTCGTTCCAGTGCGTGGCGCAGCAGCGCCGCGGCCCGGTCCTCCAGCGCGCAATAACGGCGCAGGTGGCGGCCGGCCAGGAGTGCATTGCACCCTACGCGGGTGCGGGGAAAGCGCTCCCGCTGTCGCGCGCGGGCCGCCACCACCTGCTCCCGCAGCGCCGCCGAGGGCTCCCCCACTGGTGCCCCCGCCACCTCCGCGGGGGAAAGCCGCGGCACTTCCACGTGCAGGTCGAACCGGTCCAGCAGCGGGCCGGAGATGCGGCTGCGGTAGCGCTGCAGCTGCGCCGGGGTGCAGGCGCAGATGCGCTGCGGGTCGCCGAAGTGCCCGCAGGGACAGGGGTTCATGGCGGCCGCCAGCATGAAGCGCGCCGGGAGAACCACCGTGGCCTGCACGCGGGCGATGGTGACCGTACCCTCCTCCAGCGGCTGGCGCAGCACCTCCAGCACGTCGCGGTGGAACTCCGCAAGCTCGTCCAGGAAGAGGACGCCGTGATGCGCCAGGGTGATCTCTCCGGGGCGGGGAACCGAACCGCCGCCCACCAGGGCGTTGCGGCTGGCGCTGTGGTGCGGGGCGCGGAACGGGCGCAGGCGCAACAGACCGGACCCCGGGGGGACCAGGCCGGCCACGCTGTGGATCTTGGTCACCTCCAGGGCCTCCTGGTCGTCCAGCGGCGGCAGGATCGTGGGAAGGCGCCGGGCCAGCATGGTTTTCCCGCCGCCCGGCGGGCCTATCAGCAGCACGTGGTGGCCTCCGGCGGCGGCCACCAGCAGGGCGCGCTTGGCATGGGACTGACCCTTCACCTCCGCGAAGTCTACCTGGTCGCGGAGGTCGGGCGACGCCGCCGGTGGCCCGACCCCCCGGGGCGGGCGCGCGCCCTCCACCACCTGCACCGCCTCCACCAGGCTGCTCACGGGAACAACCGCAGGCCCGGCCACCGCCGCGGCTTCGGCGGCATTGTCCTGCGGGACCAGGAGACACCGCGCGCCCAGGTCCCGCGCCAGGAGAGCGACCGCCAGAACTCCCGGCACTGACCGTACCCGGCCATCCAGGGCCAGCTCCCCCACCACCACAGCTCCCTCCAGCGCACCGCGCTGGAGCTGCCCGGTGGCCAGCAGCAGCCCCAGGGCGATGGGCAGGTCGTAGGCCGCCCCCTCCTTGCGCACATCGGCAGGTGCCAGGTTCACCAGGATGCGCCGCGGGGGCACCTCGCGGTGCGAGTTCTTCACCGCGGCCCGTACGCGCTCTTTGGCATCCTGCTCGCTGCTGTCGGCCAGCCCGGCAATGGCGAAGGCGGGCAGTCCGGAGGATACGTCGACCTCCACGTCTACCGGGATCGCATCGACCCCCACCAGAGCGGCGCTCTGCACCCGTGCCAGCATCTCTCCCGCTGATATCGGCCGGAGGCAGGCAGCTTTTCGGAGGAATGCTGCCGGCGGCAGCGAAAGCTAGTCATGCCGCAGGCAACGAGTCCTCCATGCCACAGGGAGGATTCTTCGTGGTGTTAACAGGGAGGGAGCAATCCATGCGCAGTACTCGTCGCAAGGTAGCCCTGTGGGCGTTTCTGGTGACAGGCGCGCTGAGCCTGGCTTCGCCGGTGGCCTCCGGTGCACCAGCCAACCTCACCTGGAAGGGCGACCCGCAGGCGGTGGCCGAGGTGCAGGCTGCCTTCCAGAAGTTCGCCGCTGCCCGGACGTGGCGGGCGCGCATGACCTCCGGCGACAGCACCACCACTACGGCGTTCGTGGCCCCTGACCGTTTTCACATGACCATCGTCCAGGGCAAGGAGACCACGGAGATGTTCCTTGTCGGCCGGGAGGTGTGGATGAAGTCCGGTGGCACCTGCCAGAAACTGCCCGCGGCCCCTCCGGTGAAGACCCCCAAAGAGATGATCGAGCACGGCGGCGCAGCGACGACCATCACCGTGACCAGAGCCGGCCGGGAGGCCGTCGGGGGGACCCCCACGCAGACCTACCTGCTGACGGTAGAGAGCCGTGGCACCACGGCGCGGCAAAAGCTCTATGTGGCCACGACCAGCGGGCTGCCCCGCCGCCTGGAGATCCAGGAGACACCGCCGGCGACCATCGACTACTTCGACTTCGGCGCGTCCATTACCATCAACAGCCCGCCCTGCTGAGGGTTATCTGGCTACTCCATCGCCCGCAGCACCGCCTCCAGCTGGAAGAGGGATGTAACCCTAGGGCCGCTCCAGGCGGACTCCTGCGGCTCGTCGTCGGCGCGCCGCAACCAGACGCCGCGCATGCCCACCGCCAGCGCCGGCAGCAGGTCCCGGGCCACGTGGTCGCCCACGACCACCATATTGCCGGGGGGCACGCCGGCCACCCGGCGCACAGCCTGGTAAAAGGCCGGATCGGGCTTGGCCACTCCCACCTCGGCGGAGACCACCACGAAGGCAAAGAGGTCGGCCAGCCCTGCGCGGCGCAGCTTCCTGCGCTGCACCGCACCGATTCCGTTGGTGGCCACGCCCAGACGGTAGTCTGCCGCCAGCGCGCGCAGCGCCTCTGCGTCCTCATAGGGGACGAGCAGCTCGTCCACGTAGCCGACGTAGCGCTGGTAGAGGCGCGCCGCCTCCCCCTCGTCCACACCCAGATCAGCGGCGACCGCCGCGGTTGCTTCCCGCGTCACCGCCTCCAGGTCGAGCCGGCCCGTCCAGATGTCGTCGGCGCGCCCGTACCAGACGCGCCGCACAGCGTGCGCGAACGCTTCCCGGTCGAGGGGCTCGGTGGCGGCCAGGCGCTGCACAGCTCCGCGCACAGCCGCCTGCCAGCGCACCAGCGTGTCGTCCAGGTCGAAGACGACGACTCCGGGCATGACAGGACCTCTTGCGGGCATCTGCATGGAGCTTCTCCACTCCGCCTGCCAGCCCTTGCCACACCAAGACTAGCTCCAGGCGGCCGTGGGCACACCAGAGATGGGATCGGGCGGGGAGGAGGGTTGTGGACGCCACGACCTCTGGAACGGAAGGCCGCGCGCTTGGGGCGCAGGCGCGCCCCGAGATCGCCTTCCTGCTGCTGGATGGCCTGCGCCGCACCCGACCCGGCGCCCCCACGGAGACGGTCCTCTGTGCCCTGGGCCTGTCGCCCGAAGGGACGCCCTACCCGCTAGCCCTGCGGGTGGCCCCCCGGGAGGACGAGCGGGCCTGGCGGGCGGTGCTGCGGGACCTGCGGGCCGATGGCATCGGGCCCGAGCTGCGGCTGATATGCTGCGACGGGCACCCGGCTCTGGTCAAGGCCATACACGCCTTCTACCCCGAGATCCCCCTGCAGATCAGCGTCGCCCACAGGCTGCTGGCACTGAGCCGCAAGGTCGACCCGCGCTGGCGCGCCACCTGTCTGGCCGAGGCGCGGCGGATCTTTGCGGCGCCACACCGCTCCGCGGCAGTGGCTCTCTTTCGCGAGTGGCACGCCCGCTGGCTGCGCCAGGGCCAGTTCGCCGTGCGCAGCCTGGAGGCGGACCTGGCGTCGTGCCTGGCCTTCTACCGGTTTCCGTCCCACCTGTGGAGCCGGATCCGCACGGCCAACCTGGTGGAGCGGGTGTTTCGGGAAGCCCGGCGCCAGGCCCTCCCGGCGCTCCCGGCTGCGGACGAGGAGGAAGGCGCCGATGTCGCCGGACCCGTCGCGGGCGAGGGCCCTCCCCCAGGCGAGGGCTCGCCTCTCTGGAGCGACCGCCTGACCTCCGCCTCCGCCCACTGGGACGCCATGCCCGGGCCGGCCCCATCCGCCGCCCCTGCCGCCGGGATGGAGCTAGTCGCAGCGTTGCTTCCCGCGCCTCCTGCGGCCCCACCTCTGCGGGAAGCCCCTCCTGGCCCGCCCCTGGAAGCTTCCCTCCCTGCAGAGCCGCCAAAAGGGGAGGGGCAGGCGCATGCCTCGGAACGAGCCGAGGATTCGGCCACCGCGCCCGGCGAACCCGAGGCCTCCCACCTCTTCGCCGACGAGGGATTCGCGCAGTGGTTGCAGGCCGAGGAGAGACGGCGAATGCTAGTGAGGGTGGCTGCACTGGCAACCTCGGCCGCCGGCCTGATCAGCGGTCTCCTCTTATCCCTGGCCCGGTAGCATCTCTGCCCGGTATAAGGCCCGTATGCGGCGGATCGGGCAAAGCGTGAAGACAGAGGACTCGCCCGGATGTGACAGGCTGATCCGTCTCACCAGGCCTCTTCAGCGAAGGCATCCCGCAGCAGCGCCACGCGGACCCGTCCCGGGGCCACCGTCAGGCTGACCACGTCGAACCGACAGGCCCGCTCCGTCAGCCCATGCACGGCCAGGAAGTAGCGCGCCAGGCGGAGCAGGCGGCGGCGCTTGCCCGGCCCCACCGCCTCCGCCGCGCTCCCCGCTTTAGACCCCCGACGCGTCTTCACCTCCACGAAGACCACCACGTCACCCTCCTCGGCCACCAGGTCCAGCTCCCCCAGCGGGCAGCGGTAGTTGCGGGCGAGGATACGCCACCCACGGCGGCGCAGAACCTCCGCCGCCACCTCCTCTCCCCGCCGTCCCAGCGCCCGCCGCGCCCGGGTCACAGCAGGAAGATCGACCGGCCAACCGGCCGGTTCCGGGGGGTGCCGGGGGAAGCAGGGTGGGGGAGATGATCAGGTCGGAGAATCGAACAGGGCCTGCTGCCAGAACCGCAGCGGCAGGAAGGAGCGGCGGTGCGCCGGGGAGCAGCCGTAGCGGCGGAGGGCTGCCAGGTGCGCCGGTGTGGCGTAGCCCTTATGTCGGGCAAAACCGAACTGAGGGTATCGAGCGTCCAGGTCGCACATCACCCGGTCACGGGTCACCTTGGCCACGATGGAGGCGGCGGCGATAACGGCGCAGCGGGCATCGCCGCCCACGATGGCCACCTGCGCAAGGTCCAGGTCCACGCGGTAGCGGCCGTCGACCAGCAGGAGGTCGGGACGGGGACTAAGCTGCGTCACGGCGCGGCGCCAGGCCAGGCGGGTCGCCTGCAGCACGTTCAGCCGGTCGATCTCAGCGGGGGTAGCCAGGCCGATGCCCACACGCGCGCCGCTGGCCAGGATGGCTTCGAAGAGCCGCCCTCGCTCCCGGGGCGAAAGGGCCTTGGAATCGTCGAGCCCGGGCAGCGCCGCCTCCTCCGGCAGCATTACCGCCGCGGCCACCACCGGACCCGCCAGCGGACCGACGCCCGCCTCGTCCACCCCGGCGATGTGCGTGTAGCCCTGGGCGCGCCACGCGCGCTCCAGGGCCAGGAGGTCCTCCAGGCGCTGCCGCTCCCGTTGCAGCCTCAGGTGGGCCTGCGGCGGGGCATCTAGTGCACCAGCCCCGCGCGCTGCGGCGGCCAGTAGATGAGGAGGGCCTTGCCCACCACGTTCTGCACCGGGACGAACCCGAAGAAGCGGCTGTCTTCGCTGTTGCACCGGTTATCCCCCAGGACGAAGTACTGCCCCGCAGGCACGCGCTTCGGCCCGTAGCTGCTGGTGCAGGCGCGCTCACCGCCCGGCAGCGGCGTCGGATAGAGCTCGCTCAAGGGTTTCCCGTTAATCAGCACCAGACCCTCCCGCAGCTCCACGGTCTCACCGGGGAGGGCCACCACCCGCTTGACGAAGTCGCGGGTCGGGCTGAGGGGAAAGCGAAACACGACAATATCGCCGCGGCGGATGGGGCCCAGGCGGTAGGAGAACTTGCCCACCAGGATGCGGTCCCCCACCCGCAGCGTCGGCTCCATGGAGCCGGAGGGGATGTAGAAGGCCTGCACGACGAAGGTGATGATGACCAGGCTGAGGACGGCGGCAAAGATACTGGCGTCGAGGGTCTCCAGGACGGAGCGGCGCCAGCCGGGTGGCAGCAGCCCCTGGCGGGAGACCAGGAGGCGCACCGCCAGCAGCCCGGCCCCCAGCAGGAGGATCAGGGTGGGGATGGTAAGCGGCGGACGACTGAACGAGTCCAGTGCCATGGAGCTTCAGGCCCCGTCCGTCAGGTGGGCAACCGCAACGGGAGCGAGGTGTGCTGTGGGGAGACCAGAGATTACCGCTGCTCCTTGATCCGGGCCGCCTTGCCCACCTTCCCCCGCAGGAAGTAGAGCTTGGCCCGTCGCGCCTTGCCCCGCCGCACCAGGTCGATCCGCTCCACTCGCGGGGAGTGCAGGGGGAAGGTACGCTCCACCCCAATGCCGTGGCTCACCCGCCGCACGGTGAAGGTCTCCCGACGGCCGCCCCCCTTGCGGGCGATGACCACGCCCTCGAACGCCTGCACGCGCTCCCGGCCGCCCTCGCTGACCTTGATGTGTACCCGCACCGTGTCCCCGGGCGCAAACGTCGGCACCTCGGCCCGCAACCCTTCCCGGTCTACCGTGGCCAGCCTGTCCATCAGTCCTCACCCTTCGCTGCACGTCACCGACGTGCCATTATACCTCTTCCCGATCGATCTCCTCCAACAGGCGGCGGTACTCTTCGGACAGCGCCGCCCACTGCAGAAGGTCGGGACGGCGGCTCCGCGTCCGCCGCAGCTGTTCCTTGCGCCGCCAGCGGCGGATCGCCTCGTGGTGCCCCGAGAGCAGGACCTGCGGGACCCGCATGCCGCGGAACTCCGGGGGGCGGGTGTAGTGAGGGAAGTCCAGCAGGCCGGCGCTGAAGGACTCCTCGGCCACCGACTGCTGGTCGCCCACCACGCCGGGGACCAGCCGGGCCAGCCCTTCCACGATGACCATCGCCGGCAGCTCCCCCCCGGAGAGGACGTAGTCGCCGATAGAGACTTCCTCCGCGCCCAACCCCTCCACCACCCGCTCGTCCACCCCTTCGTAGCGTCCGCAGAGGATGACCACCTGCGGGGCACGGGCCAGCTCCGCCAGCAGGGCCTGAGTCAGCAGCCGCCCCTGGGGCGACGGCAGGAGGATGCGCGGCGTCTCCCCGCTCTGGCGGCGGATAGCCTCCACCGCCGCGTAGAATGGCTCCACCTTCATTACCATCCCCGGGCCGCCCCCGTAAGGGACGTCGTCCACCTGCCGATGGCGGTCCGTGGTGAAGTCCCGCAGGTCGTGCACGTAGACCTGCAGCAGACCCCGCTCCCGCGCCCGTCCCACCACCCCCACCTGCAGGGGGGTGAAGGCCTGGGGAAAGATGGTGACGATATCGATGCGCACCGTCTACTCCCCGGAAACTCGCGGCCGCGAATTCCTGGTGACCCCGCAACGCAGTAGGTGGAAGTTCCCGGCCATGGACCTACAGCAGCCCCTCCGGGAGGACCACCACCATTTCGCCCCGCTCCAGGTCCACCGCACGCACCACCTCCCGCGTCGCCGGGACGAACACCTCCCCCGCCTCCCCGGCCACGCGGTACACGTCATGCGCCGCGGTGCGCAGCACCTCGGTCACCGTACCCAGCACCTCGCCGGATGGGGTGCGCACGCGCAGCCCCAGCACCTCCACCAGGTAGTAGCTGTCCTGGGGCAGCGGCACGCGCTCCTCCCAGGGCACGGCCACGGCCCACCCCTGCAGCGCACGCGCCGCCTCCAGATCGTCCACCCCGGCCAGCTTCAGCAGGACCACCTCTCCCTGGTGTCGCACCGCCTCCACCGCCGCCTCTCGCGCGGTCGCTTCCCGCTGGTCCAGCAGCAGCACGCGCCGCAGGCGGGCAAACCGCTGGGGGAAGTCGGTCTCAGGGCGAACCTTGACCTCGCCGCGCACTCCATGCGGCCGGGTGATCCGGCCGATGATCAGCCTCGTCGGCGGGGCTGTCCCGGCCGGCATCTGGGATCACTCCTCCCGCACCTCGATGACGATGCCGTCCTTGACCACGATCTCCGTACGTCCCAGCTTCTGGAAGAGGTTGTCCCCCACCCGGATCTCGGTGAAGCTCTCCACCGTCCCCTGGGGGTACTCCGAGTTCAGCTGGAGCCCCTCCACCTCGCGCAACCGGGCCTGCAGCTCGGCGCGGGTGGCTTCCTGCCGCGCCCGCTCCAGCTCCAGCTGCTGCCGGATGGCCCGGGACTGGGGAGTGATCTGCCGCTCCAGCTCCGTGCGCCGGATCTGGGTGTCGATCTGGGCGATCAGCTCCTCCACCCGCGCCAGCGCCGACTGCAGCTCCTGGGTGTAGAGGCGCTTGAAGCTCTCCGTGACGATAGCCTTGATGACGACCGGACGCGAGATGGTGATGGCCATGCTTCCTGCTCCTCCGGGTGGTCTCTTTTCCCTAGCGGGCAATCTCCACGGTGACCCGCTGCCCGGCCCGCAGCGCGGCAGCCCTGACCACGGTGCGCAGCGCCCGGGCGACGCGGCCCTGCCGGCCGATCACCTTGCCCACATCCTCGGGGGCCACGCGCAGCTCCAGGCGCAGGCCGCGCTCGTCCTGCCGCACATGCACCTCTACCGCCTCGGGATGGTTGACCAGCTCCCGGGCGATGAACTCCACCAGGGCCTTCACGTCCGCGCGGGGGCCTTCTTCCGGTCCGTCCACTTCTGCCACACTCCGCTGCGCTGCAACAGCACCCGAGCGGCATCGGACGGGCGGGCGCCCTTGCGCAGCCACTCTATGGCCCGGGCCTCGTCCACCTTGATGGTGGAGGGATCGGTGGTGGGATTGTAGAACCCGATGGCCTCAATGTACTTGCCGCTGCGCGGCGCACGCGAGTCGGCCACCACCAGGCGGTAAAATGGCTTGTGCTTTCCCCCCAGGCGCATCAAACGGATCTTTACGGCCATGTCCAGCCTCCCCGGGGAAGGCGTCTAGCGCGCCTCCCCATGGCTTCTGCCTGCTTGACCAGCTGCCGGGCTTCCTCGAACTGTCGCAGCAACCGGTTCACCTCCTGCACCGTCACCCCCGAGCCCCGGGCGATGCGGCGCCGTCGGCTGGCGTTGATCACCGCCGGGTTGCGCCGCTCCTCCGGGGTCATGGAGTTGATCATGGCTTCGACGCGCGCCAGTTGCCGCTCGTCGACAGCCGCCTGGGCGCGCAGCCGCCCCAGACCGGGAATCAGCTCCAGGAGCTGGTCCACAGGGCCCATGGTGCGCAGCTGGCGCAACTGCTCCAGAAAATCCGAAAGCGTCCACTCGCCGCGGCGCAGCTTGCGCTCCAGCGCCTCTGCCGCCTCGGCGGTCATGGCCTCCTGGGCCTTCTCGACGAGGGTGAGGATGTCGCCCATGCCCAGGATGCGGGCAGCCATGCGCTCCGGATGGAACGGCTCCAGGGCTTCCACCCGCTCACCCACGCCGGCGAAAAGGATGGGCCGGCCGGTGACCGCCACCACCGAGAGCGCCGCCCCGCCGCGGGCGTCGCCGTCCAGCTTGGTCAGGATCAACCCGTCTATGCCCACCTGTGTCGCGAACTGCTCAGCCATGGTCACCGCGTCCTGACCGGTCATGGCGTCCAGGGTCAAAAGGACCTGGGCAGGCTGCACGGCGGCGCGCATCCGGGACAGCTCCTCCATCAACTCCCGGTCCAGGTGGAGGCGGCCGGCGGAGTCGATGATGACCACGTCGTGTCCGGCACGTCCCGCCTCCTGCAGTGCCCCCTGGGCCACGGCCACCGGGTCGACGGCTCCCATTTGAGTGAAGGTGGGCACCCCGGCCTGCCTGCCCACCACCTCCAGCTGGGCCACCGCTGCCGGGCGGCGCAGGTCGGTGGCCACCAGCAGAGGATGGCGGCCCCGCCGCTTTAGGTGGTGGGCCAGCTTGGCCGCGGTGGTGGTCTTGCCCGTGCCGTGCAGGCCCACCAGCATAAACACCGAAGGCGGCCTGGGGGCAAAGCGCAGCTCCCGCTGCGACCCGCCCAGCAGGCGGGTCAGCTCCTCGTGGACGATCTTGACCACCTGCTGGGCCGGGGAGAGGCTCTTCCAGATCTCCTGGCCCACCGCCCGCTGCCGCACGCTGGCCACGAAGTCGCGGGCCACGGCGAAGTGCACGTCCGCCTCCAGGAGGGCCAGCCGCACCTCGCGCAGCACGGCGTCCACGTCCTCCGCCTTGAGGTACCCGCGGCCGCTGAGGCGCCGAAAGATCTCCCCCAGCCGGGCCTGCAGCGTCTCAAACATCGGACCGCTCCCGGATGGCCTCGTACACGCGGAAGCCTCCGCCCCTGGCCACCTCCCGCACGTTGCCGAAGAGCGCGCCCACGTAACGCGCCAGGGTGCGCGCCCCCTGTGCTGTGCGAGCCACGAAGCGCAGGCGCCCCCCCGGCCGCAGCACCGCGTGCGCGCCGGCAACCAGGCGCAGCACTGCGGCCCGTCCGGCGCGGATCGGCGGGTTGGTCAGGACCAGGTCGAAGGCGATGCCGCGCACCGGCTCCACCCCGTCCCCCTGGTGCACCGTAACGTTATCCACCCGGTTGCGCGCAGCGTTCTCCCGCGCCAGGTCGGCGGCCCGTGCATTGATGTCCACCAGGTGAGCGTGGCCCCCTGGGGCCAGGGTGGCTGCCACCAGACCGATCACCCCGTAGCCGCACCCCAGGTCGAGGACCACGTCGTCCGGCCGCACCTCCATGGTCTCGACCAGCAGCCGGGTGCCGCGATCCACCCCGCGACCGGCGAAGACGGCACGGTCGGTGAGGAGGCGGAAGGTCCGCCCCCGCAGGGTGACGGCGACCTCACGCAGCCGGTGGCCCACCTGCGGCGCCGGGCTAAAGTAGTGGACGCTCACCGCAGGGCTCCGAAGCGGCGCCGCACCAGGCCCAGGTGCCGCTCCAGGCGCCGCAGCTCCCCCACCGCGCGCTGCAGGCTGTCGTACACTGCTTGGCGGGTGATCCGCAACCGCTGGGCGATCTCGCCCAGCGAGAGGTCGTCGTGGTAGTAGAGGCGCATCAGCCGCTGCTGCCTGGAGGTGAGCAGCCCGCCGTAGACATCGAAGAGGCGATTGATGTGCAGCCGATCTCCCAGCCGGTCGTCCAGCGCCGATCACCTGTGAAGTGATTTGCCTTTACGCAGTCTAGCGCCGGACGGGACCGCGGTCAAATCCGCTTCGCCTACTCGGCCGGGACCCCTGGTCAGCCCTGTGCCAGGTGATGCCCAGAACTGAGCCCTGCCTTTGCACGTGCGATCACACCCAAAGGTGGCAGGGCACGGCTGTAGAAGGCTACCCCGACCGCATGACGGTCAGGGGGAGGTGCACCTGTGCGCACGGCGTTGCTGGTGAACGGTGTGTGGGTCGTGCTGGCAGGCATCGCTCTGTTCTTCCCATCCATCGGTGCCGCCCTATTTGCCTATCCGACCAAGGACCCCGCCGTGACCTCCGGCTGGGGGAGCGCGCTCATCGTGATCGGTACGCTGGCCCTTCTGGCGTCCCAGGACGTGGAGCGGTACGGCCGCCTGGCCTGGGTCTTCGTGGGAGGCCTGGTGCTCGCGGCGGTGGACCTCCTCTATTTCTGGCTCACCGGCGCCTACACAGCACGCACGGCCCTGCCACCTACAGTCATCAATCTGGTGCTAGCCGTCTGGATCTGGACTTCTCGCCCACGAGCATAGGAGGGGTCGAGAGCACCGCGTCCCCCACAGACCGGATCCCCGATCGCCCGCGAGGACGAGGAAGCGGGCGGCCGTAGCGTTCGGCGATACCGGGCTACGCCCGCCGGAGGTTGCGCGCCCGTACGCTAGCGGGGCAGGAGGGCATCGACGAAGGTCTCGGGGTCGAACGGGGCGAGGTCGTTCAGGCCCTCCCCAATCCCCACGAACTTCACCGGGAGCTTGAGTTCGCGGCTGACGGCCAGCACGATGCCCCCTTTCGCCGTGCCGTCCAGCTTGGTCAGGACGATTCCGGTGACCTCGACCGCCTGGTGAAAGAGCCGGGCCTGGCTCAGGGCATTCTGCCCCGTGGAGGCGTCCAGCACCAGCAGCCGCTCCACCGTCGGGGGACCGTCCCGGGCGACGATCCGGTTCAGCTTGCGCAACTCCTCCATCAGGTTGACCCTGGTGTGCAGGCGGCCCGCGGTGTCCACGACCAGTACGTCCATCCCCCGCGCCCGCATGGCCGCCAGCCCGTCGAAAACCACGGCACCGGGATCGCCCCCCGGCTGGTGAGCCACCAGGTCCACCCCCACGCGGCGCGCCCAGATGGCCAGCTGGTCGATCCCCGCGGCGCGAAAGGTGTCGGCCGCAGCCAGCAGGACCCGGCGCCCCTGGCTCTGCAGCCGGTGCGCCAGCTTGGCGATGGTGGTGGTCTTGCCGCTGCCGTTGACGCCCAGGATCAGGACGACCGCGGGGGCGGGATCCAGGCGAAGGGGAACCGCCGGGCCGAGTAACTCCAGAAGGATGCGTCGCAGCGCCGCGCGCACGGCAGCGGGCGTGCGCAGCCCGCGCTCCTGCCGCAGCCGTCCGGTCACCTCCGCCGCCGTGGCCACGCCCACGTCGGCGCGTATCAGCGCCTCCTGCAGCGCGCTTATGGAGGCCTCGCCAGGGGCGCGGCCCACCAGCGCCTCCAGGCCCGCGCCCAGCTGCTCCCGCGTCCGGGCCAGCCCTTCCCGCAGTCGTTGCACCCACGAGCGCGCTTCGTACGCCATGATCCCCGGGGACCAGTCTAGTCCCTGTCTGCCCGCCGGAGAAACAGGGTATAGTGGATTCAACTCAGGGGAGGCCCACGGTGGCCCGATGGGCGCACCCGGGTGGAGGGATGAGCGTCATGCGTACCGTCGTCGCCATCGTGGCCGGCGCGCTCCTGGCGCTGGGGAGCGCGTCCTGGATCGCCGCACAGCCAGCACCACCGACCGCGATCGTCCCGGGCCGGGCGGTAGGTCCGTTCCGCGTGGGGATGCCGGTGGAGGAGGCACGCTCCATGATGGAGCAGTTCGGCCGGGTGGAGCCCCTGGAGGCGGAAGAGGCCCGCGGCTTCTGCAACCCCGAGCCCAACGCCGGCGTCTGCATCCTCGACCGGTATCGGCGCGTCGGTCTGGACACCCCCGGGCTCGTAGGTATGATCGTCACCGACGATCCGCGCTTCGTCACCGAACCGGGAGGCCACAAGGCCGGCGCCCCGCTGCTGGACTTCCTGCGCACCTTCGGCATTTACACGGCAAGCGCGGGCCCCGACCCCACAGAGGTGCGCTGGGATCCGCAGGGGCTGGTGGTCTTCGTCAGCACGAACCAGTCCGGCCTGGCCGCGGTCGCCATCGGCGTCTTCAGCGCGCGCTGAGATTCCCCGGACGTGCTCCTAGCGGGCGGCCCGCGCCGGCTCCACGGAGCGGCGCTCCACCTGCGGCTCGCCCAGGCGCACCGAGAGGATCGAGGACACGCCAGGCTCCTGCATGGTCACCCCGTAGAGGACATCCGCCGCCTCCATCGTCCCCTTGTTGTGGGTGACGATGATGATCTGCGTGCTCTGGGCCAGCTCCCGCAGCAGCGTGGTGAAGCGCCGCGTGTTGGCGTCGTCCAGAGCCGCCTCCACTTCGTCAAAGACGCAGAAGGGGCTGGGGTGGACGCGCAGCATGGCAAAGAGCAGCGCCAGCGCCACCAGCACCCGCTCCCCCCCGGAGAGGGCCGCCAGCGACCGCGGCGGCTTGCCCGGCAGGCGGACCACCACCTCCAGCCCGGGATCCTCCCCGGGAGCCTCCTGCACCAGCTCCAGGTGCGCAGACCCTCCCTCGAAGAGGCGCAGGAACAGCCGGGCGAACTCGTCGTTGACGGCGGCAAACGTCTCCCCAAAGCGGAAGCGCAGGATACCGTCCAGGCGGTCGACCAGTTGCTGCAGCGCGGCGCGGGCCGCCTCGATGTCGGCCACCTGGCGAGTGAGGCGGTCGATGCGACCTCCCAGTTCCTCCTGCTCCTGGATTGCCCGCAGGTTCACCGCACCCAGCGCCGCCACCATCTCCCGCAGCGCCTCCAGCCGGGCCCACGCCTCCTCCCGCGGCAGCGGGAGCGACGTCTCCTCCACCTGCTCCCATACAAGCCCGCTTTCCGCAAGTCGTCGCTCCGTCGCTGCCCACTCCGCCTCGGCCTGCGCTGCCCGGAGCTCCGCCCGGTGCAGCGCGGCCTCCGCCGCCCGCGCCTGCTCCTCTGCCCGGCCGGCCGCCTCTTGCGCGGCCACTGCGGCAGCCTCGTGGACCTGCCGCTGCTGCTCCAACACGGCCAGCTCTCCCTGCAGCGCCGCCTGCTCCCGCGCGGCGCAGGCATGCGCCTCGCGGGCGGCGGCGAGCTCCGCGGCCAGACGGGACGCCTCCGCGGCCGCGCCTGATTCCTCGGCGAGGATCTGCGTCCGTCGCCCTGCCAGGTCCTCACGCTCTGCGGCCAGGTCTCGCTGGCGCACCGCCTGCGCCTGGCGCGTCGCCTCCAGCTCGGCCAGGCGAATGCGGACCTCCTCACTCTCCTGCTGCAGCTGGGCCAGGGCGGCGGCGCGTCCTTCCCAGGCCCGCCGCCGCTCGGCGAGCTGCGTCTCCACCTCTCTGGCGGCGGCCTGCAGCGCCTCGTCCTGGGCCCGCAGCCGGTCCGCGCCCGCCCCCACATCGTCCAGCGCTGCGGCCAGAGCCACCATCTCGTCTGTGACCTCGCCGACCTCCCGCGGCAGGCGGGCCTGTTCGCGGGCTATCGCCGCCAGCGCTCCCTCCGCCTCGGCCAGATCGCGCTCCAGTCGTCCTCGCTCCTCCTCCAGGGACGCCGCCTGACACCGCGCCTCTTCGGTCTCCTGAACGAGGGCCTCCTGGCGTGTCCGCAGCGCCCCCAGGACCCCGGCCAGCGCCTCCAGCTCCCGCCGGGTCTCCTCGCTGGCGTCCCGCCGCGCCAGCGGGGAGGCATGACCGTTCCCGTTGCCCCGCACAGAGATCACGCCGTCGGGGGAAACCAGCTCGCCGTGCAGGGTGACCGCGCGCCCACGGTATCCCCCCGCCATCAGACCCAGCGCCACGTCCAGGTCCTCCACCACGACCACATCGCCCAGCAGGACGTCCACTGCCGTACGGGCCTTCCCCTGCGCGCTGACGAACCCAGCGGCGCCGCCCAGCACACCGCGGACCTGGGGCAAAGGGCCGCCGGGATGCCTGGAGGCGAGACGGTCCAACGGGAGGAAGGACACCGGCCCCCGCCCGTCCGCCCGCACGTATGCCAGGGCGTCGCGCAGGGCCTCCGTGCCGGCGGTGAGGAGGCAGAAGAGCCGGCGGCCCAGCGCCGCCTCCACCGCGGGCCGGTAGCGCGGGTCCACGGCGATGTGGTCAACGAGCGCCCCCAGGATGCTGCCGAATCGGACGGGATCGGCCCGCTTGGCGGCCAGCAGCGTGCGCGCGCCTTCCTCGTAGCCGACAAGCTGCTCCGCGGCCTCCTCCAGCGCCTGAAGGCGCGACTCCAGACGGGCCCCACGGGCCTCCGCGGCCGCCAGCTTCTCTCCGACCTCCGCTCGTTCTGCGTCCAGCCGGCGAGTCCTTGCGGCAAGCGCCGTCTGCCGCTCCTGGTGACGCTGCAAGGCCATCCGCGCTTCCGCCGTCCGCTCCTGCAGCCGCTCCTCTTCAGCCTCCAACGCCGCTAAGTGCTCCTGCAGCCGGTTCCGCCGTTCGGACAGGGTGGTCCGCTGGCGCCCCAGCACCTGCCGCCGCGCCTCCAGCGCCGCCAGCTCGGCGGCCAGTTGCTGCCGGGCTGCCTCCAGCTCGCTTCGCCGCGCCTCCAGAGTCTCCAGCTCTCGGTGCCAGGACTCTGTCCGTGCTTCCTCCGCGCGCAGCGCCGCCCGTTGCGCTTCCAGGTGGCTGTGCAGCGCCCCCACCTCCTGGGCCACGACCTCCCGGTCACGGCCCAGAGCGGCCAGCTCGGCGTCGATCCGCGCCATCTCGGCAGCAAGGCGCGCGGCCTCTGCGCGCAGCCGCTCCCCCTCCTGCCGCTGCGCAGCCAGGCGCGCTTCCACCCGGTCCACGGCGCTGCCCGCGGCTGCCTGAGCGCGGACCGCCTCCAGCAGGCGGCGCTGCTGCGCTTCCCAGGCGTGCGTCAGCGCCTCGCGCGCCTGCTGGTGCCGGGCGGCCTCGCCGCGTGCCGCTTCCACCCGCTGTTGCAGCTCGGCCAGCCGCGCATGAGCAGCGGCCACCTGCGCGGCGGTGCGCTGCAGGCTCTGCCGCAGGCGACGGGCCTCGTCGGCCAGCAGCGCCACCTCCAGCGCACGGGCCTCCTCGGTACAGGCGCGGTGCTGCCGCGCCGCCTCGGCCTGCTCGGTCAGCCGGGCGTACCGGGCCCGGAGCTCCGCCAGCAGGTCTCCTACCCGCTGCAGGTGCGCCGCAGCGCGCTCCAGGCGCCGCAGGCTCTCCTGACGGCGACGCTTGTAACCGGCCAGCCCGGCGGCCTCCTCCAGCAGCAGGCGGCGCTCCTGGGGGGAGGCGTTGAGGACCTCTTCCACCTCGCCCTGGCCGATCAGGGCGTAGGACCGCCCGCCCAGGCCGGTCCCCAGGAAGAGCATCTGGATGTCGCGCAGCCGGCAGGGCACCCCGTTCAGGAGGTACTCCCCCTCCCCGCCGCGCGTGGCGCGTCGGGTGATGGCGATCTCGGAGAACTCCAGGGGGAAGCGCCCCGTGGCGTTGTCCAGAACCAGGGCGGCCTGCGCCAGCCCGTGGGCGCGACGCCGCGCCGAGCCGGCGAAGATGAAATCCTCGGTGCGGGTCCCGCGCAGAGCGCGGGCGTTCTGCTCACCCAGGACCCAGCGGATGGCCTCACAGAGGTTGCTCTTGCCGCTGCCGTTGGGGCCGACAATGGCGGTGATGCCGGGGTGAAACTCCAGCTCCGTGCGGTCGGCAAAGGTCTTGAAGCCGGCCAGCTCCAGCCGCTTCAGGTGCACAACCGTCCCTCCTCCGATAACCTCCCGTGGCCGCGGCGGCGTGCGGCGGGAGGTCCCCAGGTGCGACTCAGGTCCGTTGGGGCGTTCTGTCTACCTGTGCGCGTGCCGACTGGTACAGCGCGGCCAGCCGCCGGGCCAGCGTGGGGACGGCGTACCCGGCGGCAATCTCGTGGGCGCGGCGGCTCATCTCGGCCCGACGCGCGGGCTCGGCCAGCAGCCGCCGCACAGCCGCTGCCAGCGCCTCCGGTGCCGGCTCGACGAGCACTCCCGCCTCCCCGTCGCGCACGACCTCGGCGGCGCCCGCCCGCGCCACCGCCACCACCGGCAGCCCCACCGCCATCGCCTCCACCAGGACGACCCCCTGCGTCTCCGTCTGCGAGGCCAAGACGAAGAGGTCCCCGGCAGACATCGCCGCCAGCGCGGCCAGATGGGGCAAAGCGCCGGTGAAGCGGACCCGTCCGGCAATCCCCAGGTCGCCGGCCAGGCGCCGGAGATCCCCGGCGGAGGGCCCGTCCCCAACGATAAGGAGATACGCCCCCCAGGGCTCCGCCACCTGCTGAAAGGCTCGCAGCACTAGGTCGACGCTCTTCTCCGGGGCCAGCCGGCTCACCGAGACCAGCAGGGGGGCCTGCGGCGGGATCCCGTAGCGGGCCCGCACCTCCCCCCAGGGGAGCCGGCCGAGCTGCCGGGGGTCAATCCCGGCGGTGGGCAGCACCTCGATGCGCGCGGTGACCTGCAGCTCGCGCAGCCGCGCGCGGATCACCTCTGATGGGGCGATCACCAGGTCGCACCGGTTGGCAAACGCCCGCACCCAGCGCCGCGCGGCCGGCCGGGTCAGTACCGCCGGGAGAAGGGGAACGTAGTGCACATACTGGTCGTAGAGCGTGTGGTGCGTGAAGACCAGCGGGCGGCGCAGGCGGCGCGCCACCGCCCCGCCCAGGGTGCCGGCCAGAAAGGGCCCGTGGACGTGCACCACGTCCGCCGCCTGCACCCGGGGGTCCCGCAAGAGGCGGCCCGGCAGCGGCAGGAGCAGCCTGAACGCCGGAGTGCCCGGAGCGGGCAGCGACGGCAGGCGGATGATGTCAGGATCGTCGTCGCGGTGGCCGGGATAGCGGGGTGCGGCAATGACCACGCGATGACCGTCGGCGCGCAGGGCGCGGGTGAAGGCCGCCACAGAGGTGACCACGCCGCTGATATAGGGCAGGTAGGAGTCGACGATCATGAGGATATCCATCGGATCTACGGAGGACACTGCGGGTGGAGTCACCGGGGCACCATCCCCGATCAGCGGGACGCCCGTACCTGCGCCCGCAGGGCGGCGCTGCGCTCCTCCACCCAGGCCAGCAGCGTCCGGTAGTCCGCCTCGATCCGCTCCCTGGCGCGGCGCGCGGCCTTCTGGTCGGCGGGCGCCAGGGCGGTCAGGTCCTCCTCATCCACCCACACCGCCCGACCGCCGGGGAGGACCAGCAGGTCCAGCCCCAGGTCGGTCCACTCCACGCGGTCGGCGGACACGACGGTGTCTCGCGCGGCGTTGAAGTACACCCCGGCGGTCCACCCGTCGGAACGCAGCCAGTGGTAGACGTTATAGGGCCGGTCGGTCCAGTAGTAGGCGATGGTCTCGTCGCCCGGCTCCAGGCGCAACCCGCCTACGGTCCAGGGAACGGTCAGACGGTAGTGCAGGATGACCGCCTGGCCTTCCCGCGCCAGCAGCCGGCAGCAAAAGACCTCCTGCCGGCCGTCGGGCCGCCGCTTCACCTCCTGGAAAACGGGCAGAGCAGACACGGGAACGGGGGCCTCAGGCCGCGATGGCTACAACCCCTTGAATGCGTGGCAGGCCGCCGGCCAGCGGCCGCCACTCCTCTCCTTCGCTGGCGCTGCCGTAGAGCTCCCCCGCACTGGTACCGAAGTAGACCCCCGCCGGGTCCAGGAGGTCCGTGTCCATGGCGTGGCGCAGCACCACGCAGTGCACCCCACCGGGCAGGCCGCTCTGCAGCGCCTCCCAGGAGCGGCCCCCAGTGCGGCTGCGGTAGACCTCCAGTTGCCCCATGATGCAACTGTTGTGCCGGCGGCACCCCCGTCCCTGGTAGGCAGGGACAACGTAGAGGGTGTCCACCTCCCGGGGGTGCACCGCCAGGGGGAAGCCGTGGCGGTCAGGCAGCCCCGCGGAGATGTCTTGCCAGCTCTCCCCGTAGTCGTCGCTGCGGTAGACCCCGCAGTGCATCTGCCGGTAGAGCACCCGGGGGTTGCCAGGGGCGATGGCCACGCGGTGGGTGCAGGTGTGCACGGTGCCGAGGTGCTGGTCCGCGCTCTCTGGACGGGCGGGCCGGCCCAGCGACGAAGTCCCGGCCAGCGGACAGGACTCGTAGACACCGCGGCGGATGAGGGCCCAGGTCTTTCCCCCGTCCTCGCTGCGCACCGCGCCGTGATCTGTGCTGCTGACCACGTACATCCGCCGCGGCCGCCGGGGGTCGAAGTGAATGCCGTGCAGGCAGTTGCCCACGGTGCCGAAACCCCAGTCCCCGTAGCGCTTCTCCTTTCCCGGCGCCTCCAGGTAACCGGGGACTACCGCCCAGGTCTGGCCCCGGTCGGTGCTGCGGAAGAGGTAGCTGAAGTGCGTCCCCGCCCACACCTCGCCGGGATCCTTGGGGTTGACGGCGACGGTCCAGACCTTGCGCACGGCCAGTCCCGCGTTCTGTGGCGCCCAGGTCTGCCCCAGCGTCCTGCTGGCGTAGACCCCATCGTCGTGGGTGGCAGCGTAGAGGGTCTTCGTCCGTGCGTCCCAGGCGAAGTGGTTGACGCTCAGGCCTCGCAGGTAGGGGCCGCGCCGCCGCCAGCGCGCCCGCTTCCCGTCGCTCTCCACAACGTAGAGGCCGTCGGTCGTCCCGACCAAGACCATCACCCTGGGCATCCTCCACCTCCCACAATTCGTCTAGACAAAATGGAAGGACCGGACTCTGGGCTCGCGGCGTCGTAGGTTACGCTGTGGGCTCGGGAGCGCACAGCGCAGAGCTACACGCGAGGTTAAGGAGGTCCGGTCCATGATCCAGGATACCATCTTCGTTGGCTTAGACGTCCACAAACACTCTATTGCCGTGGCGGTCGCCAATGGGCACGGCGGCGATTCCCGCCCCCCTGGGGTCATTCCTTCCGGCCGCAGGCCGTGCGCGATCTGGTCCGCCGGCTCGGGCCGCCGCAGCGCATCACCGCCTGCTACGAGGCGGGGCCGTGTGGGTACACGCTCTACCGCCACCTGACCCGTCTGGGCGTGCACCGTCTGGTCGTCGCACCCTCCCTCGTCCCAGCAAACCCGGCGATCGCGTGAAGACCGACCGCCGGGATGCCACCAAACTGGCCCGCCTGCTCCGCAGCCGGGAGCTGACCCCTATCTGGGTCCCCGATGAAGCCCATGAGGCCTTGCGGGATCTCACCCGGGCGCGCGAAGACGCGCGGCACGACCTGCTGCGTGCCCGGCACCGCCTCTCCAAGCTCCTGCTCCGCCTCGGCATCTTCCCACCTCAGGGCATCGCCCCCTGGAGCCAGCGTCATCACACCTGGCTCGAGACGGTCACGCTCCCGCATCCAGCTCGGCAGGTGGCCTTCGGCGAGTACCGTCACCGTCCCTCCGTGTGGGGGGCGCTGCGCCGGCGCCAGCGCGGGCAGCCGGAACGCATCAAGACGATCGCCTGGCATGCCCAGGATCGCCTCCACCGTCGATACCGGCGCTTGGTGCGCCGGGGAAAGCGTCCCCAACAGGCCGTCGTCGCTGTCGCGCGCGAACTCCTTGGCTTCATCTGGGCCATCGCCCGCGAGCGGCAGGCCAAGAAGTCTGCCACCTGATCGCTGAGAGGCACCGAGAGAGGCACCGACTGCATCTTGGAGACCGGCACAGACGGGCACGGGCGAGTCTGGCTCTCAGGAGCACCCTCGTCAGCTTCTATGCGCTCACGGCTGCGCCCCGAACGCGCGCCCCTAGACCGAGGCAGCTCCCGACGATCCATTGTCATGCGGCGAAGATCCGCGCATATCAGAGTGATCAACCGTCGATTCGCCTCGCTCGCCCGTGGCCGTCTGAGCCGGCCGCGTCCACCATGAATCCACACCCGGTGGCCCACAACCTACTTGACCGGTCCTTCCATATCAGAAGCGTTCGGGCCGCACTGCTGCAACCCCTCCGTGCGCTCCGGTGCCCTGCCGCCGGTGGTCCGCCAGGCCCCGCAGCGCCTGGGTCCTCCTGCCCATGAACTACTGAACCAGTACACCTCCTTGCGAACGGACCGTGCAGTAGCGTACGCTGGGCGCAGCTGGCACTCCCTTCCCGGGTCCGCGGGATGGGGTCGTCCACCACAAGTCGCCCATGATGCGCCGCCCATGACGCCCCTGCGCTGGGGAATTCTCTCCACCGCCCGGATCGGGCTGCGCCGGGTCATCCCGGCCATCCAGCGGTCGCACAGCAGCACGGTGGTAGCCATCGCCAGCCGGGAGCGGGAGCGGGCCGCCGCAGTCGCCTCCCGCTTCGGCATCCCCCGGGCGCACGGGAGCTACGAGGAGCTGCTGGCCGACCCCGAGGTGGAGGCGATCTACAACCCCCTGCCCAACAGCCTGCACGCCGACTGGTCCATCCGCGCCGCCCGGGCGGGCAAGCACGTCCTCTGCGAGAAGCCGCTGGCCGGCAACGCCGACCAGGCGGCCCGCATGGTGGAGGCCTGCGCCCGGGCCGGGGTCCTCCTGCAGGAGGCCTTCATGTACCGCTTCCACCCGCAGATCGAGCGCCTGTTGCAGCTGGTGCACGAAGGCGCCATCGGCCGACCCTGGCTCGTCCGCTCGGCGTTCACCTTCACCGTGTCCTCCCCCCAGGACATCCGCCTGCGAGCGGACCTGGCCGGGGGCGGCCTGATGGACGTGGGCTGCTACTGCGTCAACCTGAGCCGCCTGCTGCTGGGCGAACCTTCCCGGGTGCATGCGGCAGCGGTTTTCGAGCACGGCGTGGACGTGCGGTTGGCCGGCATGCTCCGCTTCCCCCATGGGATGGCACTGTTCGACTGCGGCCTGCGGCTGCCGCCCCGGCAGTTCTGCGAGGTGGTGGGCGAGGAGGGGGTGATCGTCCTGCCCCGTCCCTTCCAGCCAGAGGAGGTCGCGGCGGTGCTCACCATCCGCAGGGGGGACCGCGAGGAGCGCATCGAGGTCCCGGGGACGAACCAGTACGTGCGCATGGTGGACCACTTCAGCCAGTGCGTCCGGCAGGGTACCCCGCCCCGCTATCCACCCGAGGACGCCGTGGCCAACATGCGTGTCCTCGACCTGCTGCAGGCCGCCGCCGGCGCGGAACATGCGACACCGCCTCCCGGTTCCTAGGGGCAAACTCCATAGGAATTTGGGACCCCGATGACGAACGGCAGGGGCAAACCGGCCCGGGGAGGGATCCACGTGATCGTCAAGCCGCTAGGGCGGATCTCCGAGGTTGTCCCCCCGGGCACGGCTGTGCTGGTGAGCGGCGCCTTCGATCCCCTGCACTACGGCCACATCCGCTACATCCAGGCGGCCGCGGCGCACGCGCAGGAGCGCCGCCTCCCACTGGTCGTCGCCGTAGCCCCCGACGAGTTCGTAGCCAGACGCCACCCTCTGCTGCAGCAACTGGACGAGCGCATGGAGATGATCGACGCCCTGCGCGGGGTGAACTATGTCGTCCCCCAGGAGCACGGAAGCCTGACCCCGGCACTTCGGTGTATCCGTCCGCTGTATGTGGTCAAGGGCACGGACTGGCAGGCGCGCGGCCTGCCGAAAGAGGAGCTGGAGGCCATTGAGGAGGTGGGCGCCCAGGTGGTCTGGGTGCCGGTGAGTCCGGTGAGCAGCAGCGACCTCTTGCGGACTGCGTTCTGGCGGTTCGCCGACGAGTGGGTGGGGCGGGCCTGACTGGTCGGGGAGGGGGGATTTGAACCCCCGACCTCAGCGTCCCGAACGCTGCGCGCTAAACCAAGCTGCGCCACTCCCCGCGGCCGTCATTCTACCACCCGCCCCCTGATGGGGCAACGCGCCCAACCTGTTGCCCTACTGCACCTGCCGCGCGCACCGCACGCGTCCGCGCCGCATCGCCGCAGGCCGCGGCGCCCCGGGCTACTCCTCCGCGCCGCGGCCACCCTCCGGCGGGGATGACCCGGCGGGGGGTTCGGGCTCTGCTGCCTTCGGCCTCTCCACCACCTGGCGCAGCAGCTCTCCCGCCACGTCCCCGATGGTAACGCGGCCCCCGTCCTCCTGATTCTGCATGTAGTCTCGGACGCGCCGCCGCTCGCGCTCCCGCGCCGCCCGCCGCAGGCTGACGATCATGCGCCGCTCCTCGGCGCGGATCTCGGTGATGATGGCCTCCACGCTCTGGCCTGGCTGCACCGCGTCCTCGACCTTGGCCACGCGTTTCTCCGCCAGCTCGGAGATGGGAATAAAGGCGTCAATCTCCCGGTCGCGTAGCCGCATGAAGGCGCCGGAGGGGACCAGGCGCACGATCTTGCCGCGCACCAGCTCGCCCACGCTGTAACGGTGCGGCACCTCCTGCCACGGATCGTCCAGGAGCTGCTTCAGACCCAGGGAGATCTTGCCTCCCTCCCGGTCCACGCGCAGGACCATCAGACGCAGCCGCTGGTTGCGGCGCACCACCTCGGAGGGGTGCTTGACATACATCCAGGCCATCTCGCTGATGGGCAAGAGCCCGTCCACCCCGCCCAGGTCCACGAAGGCGCCAAAGTCGGTGATGCGCTTCACCGTCCCCTCCACCACCTGCCCTTCCTCCAGAGTGGCGAGAAGGGTCTCCTTGCGCCGCGCCCGCTCCTCCTCGGCCGCCAGGCGGTGGGAGAGGATGACCCGTGCTTTGGCCCGGTCCACCTCGATCACCTTCAACGGCAGGGACTGGCCGACGAACCACTCGAAGCGGCGCCCCTTGGCCTGGGAGAGGTCCACGTGCGATCCGGGGACGAAGCCGCGCACGCCCAGGTCCACCACCAGCCCACCCTTCACCTTGTCCACCACCATGGCGTGAAGGATCTTGCCGCTCCGGTGCGCCTCGACGATCCGCTCCCATGCCCGCTGGAAGTCGGCGCGCTTCTTGCTGAGCAGGATATTGCCCTCTTCCCCTTCCACCCGCATCACCATGACGTCGATACGGTCGCCGACATGCAGCTCCTCCGGGCCCTCGCCGCGGCGGGCCAGCTCGCGGGGCGGAATCAGCCCTTCGGACTTGGCGCCCACGTCCACCAGGACACCCTCGCTGTCCACCCGCACCACGGTGCCCTTGACGATCTGGCGCTCCTGCAGCGTGGTGATCGCCTGGGCCAGGTCAACGCCCTCCCGCTGCTCCTCCTCCGGCCGAGACTGCTCCGCCATCGGTCCACCGCCTTTCGTCTGCCGGCGGCCCGGGATCGGCCGCCGGACGCCAGCCGCTGTCTACACCTCCGGTCACTGTCTACGCCCCTTAGAGGAACAAACCTTGTTATTCGCCGCTGCGCGCGCTTTTCCCCTCCTGCGGCCGAGGGCGGTACGGGCGACAGGGCGGGCAAGGCAGCGGTCCAGCGGGGGCGCCACGGGAGGTGAGAGGCCGAGCCGGAGAGCTGATCCCGGGACGGCGCAGCCGGTGATCCTCAGATGCGCCAGTAGTTCAAAGCCAGGCTGCGCGCCCGCCGGATGCGCTCGCGGACAGTCGTATAAGGCACTTCCTGGAAGCCGGGCTGGGGGAGGGTGAGCCCGGCGGAGCGGTGCGTCAGCACCTCCAGCGTGGCGATCACTGAGGTGGACAGCCCCGACAGGTCGTAACCGCCTTCCAGCAGCCCCACGAAGCCGGCGCCGACGCGGGCGGTGGCCTCCACGGTAAGCTGGGCCAGGGTACGGAAGCCAGCGGCGGTGAGCAGCATCCCCCCCAGCGGGTCGGCGAAGTGGGCGTCGTAACCCGCAGAGGCCAGCACCAGCTCCGGCCTGGCGGCGTCGAGCAGGGGGACCACCACCTCCTCGAAGATCAGACGGTATCCTTCATCGCCGATCCCCGGCGGCAAGGGGATGTTCAGGGTGAACCCCTCCCCCGCCCCGGCGCCCACCTCCTCCCAGCGCCCCGTCCCCGGATACCAGTGCTCCCGATGCGTGGAGACGTACAGCACCGAGGGATCGTGGTAGAAGAGGTCCTGGGTGCCGTTGCCATGGTGCACATCCCAGTCGATGACGGCGATGCGGTGCAGCCCGTGGCGGTCGCGCGCCGCCACAGCGGCCAGGGCGGCGTTGTTGAACAGGCAGAACCCCATGCCCTTGGCCGCCAGGGCGTGGTGCCCCGGCGGGCGGAGCAGGGCGAATGCGGCCTGCGCCCGCCCGCTCAGCACCTCCTCCACTGCAGCTACCGCTCCCCCGGCGGCCGCCAGCGCCACGTCGAAGGACTCCGGGGAAACGTAGGTATCCGGGTCGAGGTATCCTCCGCCCCCGCGGGCCACCTGCGCCACCTCCTCGATGTACTGGGGGCGGTGCACCGCTTCCAGCAGGTCGCGCGCCACGGGAGCGACCTCCTCCGTCTGCCGCAGGGCCTCCTCCAGCCCGCTCTGCCGCAGGGCCTCCAAAATGGCGGCCAGCCGCTCCGGCCGCTCCGGATGGCCCGGCGGGGTGCGGTGGCGCAGAAAGAGCGGGCTGGTGACCAGGAGGACCTGGGACACGGGCGCCCCTCTAGAGAACCGCTGCCATCGCCGCCCGACGCAGCCGGCCGATGGCCACCTCGATCTCCTCCCCGCTGCCGAAGATGGCGTTGGCGGCGACCAGGATGCGCGCCCCGGCGGCGACGGCCGGCCCGGCGGTGGTCTCGTCGATCCCCCCGTCCACGGCCAGGGCGATGGGGCGGCCCGTCTCCTGCGCCAACACCCGGAGGCGGCGGAGCTTGTCCAACGCCTGAGGGATGAACCGCTGACCGGCGTACCCGGGGTTGACGCTCATCACCAGGATGCCCTCCGCCTCCGCCAGCGCCCACCCCACCGCCTCCGGCGGGGTCGCCGGATTCAGCGCCACCACGGGCGCAACCCCCCGGGCGCGCAGATGACCCAGCAGGCGGTGCAGGTGCTGTACCGCTTCCACGTGGACGGCGATGCGCGCGGCTCCGGCATCAATGAAGGCGTCCACCTGCCGCTCCGGCTCCGCTACCATCAGGTGGACGTCAAAGGGCAGGCGGGTCACGCGGCGCAGGCTCTGCACCACCAGCGGACCCATGGTGATGGGGGGCACGAACCGACCGTCCATGACGTCGATGTGGATCATGTCGGCCCCGCCCCGCTCCGCAGCGGCGACCTGGTCGCCCAGGCGGGCGAAGTCGGCGGCCAGGATGCTGACGGAGATCTGGACGGGGGTACTCAGGGGCGGATCTCCTGGACCAGGGTGTTGTCCATATACACCTGAATGATAGTGTAGCCGCGGCTGGTGACCATGACGTCCACCTGGTCGCCGGCGGCGTGCACTTTCTCGTAGACGGTGCGCACGCCCCCCTCGTCGATGACCACCACCCGCACCCGCTGGCCGGTCTCGCTTTCGGGCACGACCACGTGCACCAGCGTGCGCAGCACCCCGCGGGCGCCAGTCTCCGCACTTCCGGGGGTGGGCCGGGGCACGGGCGTGGGCCGGCGCTCCGCGGTCACTACGGGCGCCTCCGGCGGGCGGCCCTCGGTGCCGGGGCGCACGCTCACGGTGAGGAAGATCTCCGCCTCCGCGGGCCGCACCTTCCGTCCGGGGTCGGGCGTCTGGTCCACCACCGTGCCTGGAGGCAGGTCCGGGCTGAGCGCACTGCGCACCTGGCGGATGACCAGGCCCAGTTCCTCCAGGCGACGCCGCGCCTCCTCCAGCGGGCGACCCACCAGCAGCGGCATCTCCACCAGCTCCGGTCCGCGGCTCACCAGCAGCGTGATGGCGCTGCCGCGGGGGAGGCGCTGGCCCGCGGGGGGGTCCTGAGCGATGATCAGGCCGGGCTTGACTGCGTCATCGAACCGCTCGTTGACCTGGCCGACGCGCAGGCGGGCGCTCTCGGCGGTGAGGCGGGCCTGGGGGAGGGGCTGCCCCACCAGGTCCGGCACGCTGACCATCTCCCGCCCCAGGCTGAGCACCACGTTGACGGTGCGCCCGACCTTCACCCGCTTGCCCGGTGGCTGGTCCTGGGACGCGACGGCGTCTTGCGGCACGCTGTCGCTGTAGGCTCGCCCCTCCACCGCCAGCACGACGCCGGCCTCCTGCGCGGCCGCCTGGGCCTGAGCCAGAGGCAGGCCCACCAGCCGGGGAACCTCCACCTCGGCCACGTTGAAGTAGGCACTTACCGAGCGCCACGCGCCCCAGGCCCCCCCACCCACCACGATCAGGAGGAGGACCGCCAGCACCGGCGCCAGAGAGCGCGCGCCTGGAGGCGCGGAGCGGGCCCGGGGCGCGCCGCCCCGGCGCACCACCCGGGTGGCCTCCTCGTCCCTTGGGGCGTCCTCGCTCCAGATTGACGTCTGCCCCACCAGGTCGCTGGCCAGGTCGGCGGCGGAAGCGTAGCGGCGGTGCGGCTGCTTGGCCATACCGCGCAGGATGACCCCCTCCAGCGCCGGGGGGATCTCCGGGTTGAACTGCCGCGGCGAGGGCGGCACGTCGTGGATGTGTGCCATGGCGATGGCGATGGGGCTGTCCCCGTCGAAGGGCAGGCGGCCGGTGAGCATCTCGAAGAGGACCACGCTGAGGGCGTAGATGTCGGCCGCCCGGCCCACCGCCTGGCCACGCGCCTGCTCCGGGGAGAGGTACTGCACCGACCCCAGCACGGTGCCGGTCTGCGTGATGGTTGCGCTGGCCAGCGCCCGGGCGATGCCGAAGTCCGTCACCTTTACTGTCCCGTCGCGGCGCAGAAGGATGTTCTGCGGCTTCACGTCCCGGTGGACGATCCCGCGGCGGTGGGCGTAGTCCAGCACCTCGCAGACGGCTACAGCGACGCGCACCGCCTCGGCGGGCCGCAGCGGGCCCCGCTCCCGGATGTAGCGCTTCAGGTCCTGCCCCTCCACGAACTCCATGGCGATGAAGTGCCACCCACCCGCCTGGCCGCTCTCGTAGACCTGGACCATGTTGGGGTGGGTAAGGGAGCTGACGGCGCGGGCCTCGCGCTGGAAGCGCTCGACGAACTCCGCGTCCTGAGCGTACTGCTCCCGCAGGACTTTCAGCGCCACCACCTGGCCGTCGGCGATGCGCCGGGCGCGGTAGACCACAGCCATGCCGCCCTGGCCGATGGTGGACTCGATCTCGTAGCCGGAAAGTATGCTGCCGGGAGGAATCATGTACCAACCGTGCCGCCTGTACGCAGCCGTCTCAGGGGTTACCCTTCTCCGCGGCGGCCTCCCTCCCTGCGCCCCTAGACCTGACGGCGCAGTCGAGCCATGTAGAAACCGTCCGTTCCGTGGCGGTGCGGCAGGAGCAGCCGTGCCTCCTCCAGGATGAAGGCGGGACGGAGGCGCAGGAAGCGTTCGACCACTTCCGGTCCCTCCTCCGGCTCCAGTGAGCAGACGGCGTACACGAGTGTTCCGCCCGGCCGTACCGCCTCTGCCACCCCTATCAGGAGCGACCGCTGCTGCGCGGCCAGAGCCGGGATGTCCTGGGGGGCGATGCGCCAGCGGATCTCCGGTCGCCGCCCCAGCACCCCCAGCCCGGTGCAGGGCGCGTCCACCAGCACGCGGTCCATCCGGCCGCGGAAGTGGGCCCCCGCCTGGCGGGCATCCAGGTGGTGCGCCTCCACGATGTCGATGCCCAGACGGGCGCAGTGCCCCGACAGCGCCTTCAGCTTGGCCGGCTGGATGTCCATGGCGACAATGCGGCCCTGGTTCCGCATCAGCTCCGCCAGGTGCGTGGCCTTGATTCCCGACCCGGCGGTGCCGTCCAGCACAGTCTCCCCCGGATGCGGAGCCAGGAAGTGCGCTACGGCCATGGCGCCCTCATCCTGCATGGTCACCAGGCCCTCCCGGTAGAGGTCCAGGCGCAGAGCAAGCGTCCCGCGCACGCGCAGCGCCTCGGGCAGGCTTCCCGGCGCCACTTGCAACCCGCGCTGCCGCAGCCGGTCCGCCACCGCCTCAGGTGTGGTGCGCAGCAGGTTGACCCGCAGCACCGATGGCGGCGGGACATTGTTGGCGGCGCACAGCGCCCGGGCCTCCTCAGCGCCCCAGCGGGCGATCCACCGCTCCATCAGCCAGCGCGGATGGGACTGGGTGACTGCCAAGTGCCCCGCAGGATCGCGGTCAGGAGGCGGGGGCGGTGGTTCGCCCTCCGCCGCCAGCCGCCGCAGGACGGCGTTGACCAGCCGCGCCGTGCCCGCATGCCCGTGCCGCTTGGCCGCCTCCACCGCCTGGTGTACGGCGGCGGCGTCGGGCACCCGATCCAGGAACCAGACCTGGTAGAGCCCCAGGCGCAGGATGGTGCGGATGGCCGCCGGGAGGGAAGCCAGGGGCCCGCGCAGCGCCGCCTCCAGGGCGTAGTCCAGGCGGCCCTGCTGCCGCAGGGACCCCAGCACCAGCTCGGTGACCAGCGCCTGGTCGGCGGGAGCGTACCCGCCGCGCTCCAGGACGCGGTGCAGCAGGACGTTGGCGAACGCCCGTCCGGACTCTACACGGTACAGGACGGTGAAGGCCGCCTCACGCGGGTCGGGGCCCCCGGACGCACCCGCCGCGCGTCCCGCAAAGACCCGCCCGGCGGGGGCGCTCACTCGTCCCGGGTCATCCCGCGCAGGACCAGCAGGCGAACCAGCTGCATCACCGCCATGAAGGCGGCGGCCACGTAGGTCAGGGCGGCGGCATTGAGCACCTCCCGCACCCCCTGCGCCTCTTGCGGTAGGACGAACCCTTCACCCTGCAGTACGGCCACCGCCCGGCTGCTGGCGTTGAACTCCACCGGCAGCGTCACCAGGGAGAAGAGAATGTAGCCCAGGAAGAGCAGGATGCCCAGGTCCATCAGCATGGGCTGGCTGGTGATCAACCCGAGGGCAAAGAGCACCCAGGCCGCCATGGTGCCGAACTGGGCCACAGGGACGATGGCGGTGCGCAGCGCCAGCGGCGCATACCCTTCCCGGTGCTGCAGCGCGTGTCCCGCCTCGTGGGCGGCCACGCCAATGGCCGCCACCGAGGTGCTGCCGTATACCTGGGCGGAGAGACGCAGGGTCTTGCTGCGGGGGTCGTAGTGGTCGGACAGCCCCGCAGCCAGCAGGCCGCCCACCGGCTCCACGCGCACGTCCCGTACCCCCCGGCGGCGCAGCAGCTCCACCGCCACCTCGGCACCGGTCATGCCCCGCGCAGAGGGCACCTGCGCGTACCTGTTGAACGTCCCGCTCACCTTGAGCTGGGCATAGAGCGCCAGCGCCAGTGCCGGCAGCAGCAGGACGAAAGTCGGATCGTAGAACAGGAACGGCATCTCAGCCTCCACCTCCTGGCCACAGTGTAGCAGACTCCCCGGGGTCGGCCCCGCCCCAGCGCTCCCCCGGACGGACGCGGTGCCCGCGGGCGAAGGCTGCCGCGGTCATCCGCTTGCCGCCGGCGGGCTGCACCTCCAGCAGGCGGAGCAGGCCACGCCCGGTGGCGATCAGGATCCCCTCCTCAGAGACGTCCAGCACGGCCCCAGGTTCCCCGCCGGCAGCGGAAGGTGACTGCGGCACGGCCTGCGCCCGCCAGACGGTCACCTGCCGGCCCCCGCGAAAGGTGTAGGCGGAGGGCCAGGGATCCATGGCCCGCACCAGCCGGGCGATCTCCTCGGCGGGGCGAGCCCAGTCGATGCGCCCGTCCTCCTTGCGTAGCCGTCCCACGTAGGTGGCGGCGCTGTGGTCCTGCGGGCGGCGCGGAGCCCGCCCCTCGGCGATCAGGCGGACCGCCTCCAGGAGGAGCCGTGCCGCTACCTCCGCCAGACGCCGCTCCAGCTCACCGGCCGTCTCCTCAGGCCCGATGGGCACGCGCTCCTGCAGGATGATGTCGCCCGCATCCAGCTCCGCGGTCTGGTAGAGGACGGTCACGCCGGTTTCCGCCTGCCCGTCGGCGATGGCCCGCTGCACCGGTGCGGCGCCCCGGTAGGCCGGCAGCAGCGAGGGATGGGCGTTGATGGCTCCCAGGCGGGGCAGGGCCAGAACCTCCTCAGGGATGATCCGCCCGTAGGCTGCAGTCACCAGCAGGTCGGGCTGCAGCGCGGCCAGGGCCCGGACCACCTCGGAGCTGCGCAGACTCGGGGGCTGCAATAGCGGCAGGCCGTGCTCGCGGGCGAAGCGGGCGACCGGCGGGGAGCTTAAGCGGCGCCCCCGCCCCGCCGGGCGATCAGGCCGCGTTACCACCAGCACCACCTGCACCGCTTCGACCAGAGCGCGCAGCGCCGGCAGCGCAAACTCCGGTGTGCCCATGAAGATGATGCGCAGGTGGCGCAGGAGCTTATGCACCCGCTGCGACTTCCGCCGGTACGGCCTCGGCACCCACCCTCTCGATGGTGGCGGGGTCCTCGACGCGGTCCAGGAAGAGGATGCCGTCCAGGTGGTCGATCTCGTGCTGCAGGACGCGGGCCAGCAGCCCCCCGGCGTTCACGGTGATCCCCCGCCCGCGGCGGTTCTTCCCCTTGACGACGACACGTGCGGCACGGCGCACCGGCCCGACCACGCCGGGGATGGAGAGGCAGGCCTCGGTGCCCACCTCCTCTCCCTCGGCACGCACGAGCACGGGGTCCACCAGCGCCACCAGCCGCTCCTCCACCTCGGCCACCAGTACCCGCTTCCCCTGACCCACCTGCGGCGCGGCCAGCCCCAGACCGTTGGCCGCACGCATGGTGGCTATCATGTCCTCGATCAGGCGCCGCACGTCCAGGGTCACCTTGCCCACCGGCCTGGCCCGGCGGCGCAGCACGGCGGCCCGCGGCCCGTCGACGGTCACAATCTCCAGGACCCGCCCCCTGCCCATGACACTGGTTCTCAGGATAGCACAGGCGCGAGCTCAGGGGTTCACCTCGATGGCGGCGCGGACGCCCGCGGGCGGATGGCGCAGCCAGGCCTCCAGGGCATTGCGCACCGCAGCAGTGCGTCCGCGGAAGACTACCTGCCAGTGGCTCTGCCGTCCCCGCCGCAGGCGCGCCGGTCCCAGCACCTCAACTTCCACAGCGACGATCGCTGCCAGCACTACCGCGGCCTCGCGGGCGGCGGGATCCCGTCCCGCCACCTCTATGGAGAGCACCTCCCCGTAGGGCGGGTAGCGGAAGGCGCGGCGCAGGCGCAGCTCCTCCCGGTAGAAGAGGCGCAGGTCGCGCCGCCGCAGGGCCAGCAGAGCCGGGTGGTCGGGCGCGTAGGTCTGCACCACGTACCAGGATCGGGCCAGGCCCCCGAGGCGCCAGAGGGTGCGCAGGCCCTGCTCCGGCGCCCGATAGTCGGGATAGCGCAGTGGCGCATCCGCCAGCACGACCCCAGCCAGGTCCACAGCGGGCAGGCCCTCCACTTCCAGGACGAGTGGCGTGCCCACCAGGATCCCGCCCCGGTCCCGGAACTGCTGCAGGAGCGCCGCGGCCTCCCCCCGCCTGCGGACCACGTCGGTGTCCAGGCGAAAGACGGGACCCAGCCGCAGCGCCCGGGCCAGGCGGGCGACGCGCTGCGTGCCGATCCCCTGCGCCGCGAAGACCCGGCCCCCGCAGCGAGAGCAGACCGAGGGTGCGGGAGCTTCGTCGCGGCAGTAACGGCAGCGCAGCACCTGCCCCGTAGCGTCGTACGCCAGCGGCACCTCGCAGCGGGAGCACGCCGGCGTGTGGCCACACTCGGTGCACAGGAGCAGGGCGGCATATCCCTTGCGGTGGACAAAGAGGAGGGCGCGTCCGCCTCCCCTCAGCGTCCGCTCCAGCGCGGCCACCAGGGGCGGGCTCAGCTCCTTCCCCGCCTGGCCGCGCCGCCGCAGGTCCACGACCACCAGCCGCGGCGGGCGCGATCCTTCCGGCCGCAGCACCGCCACCGCAGGCTGGCCGACCAGCGCGAAGGTCTCCACTGAGGGGACCTCGTCCGCCAGCAGCAGCGTCGCTCCCGCCACCTCCGCCCGGCGCCGCGCCACCTCCCGCACATGGTAGCGGGGTACCCGCTCCTCGCGGTGACCCACATCGGCCTCCTCGTCCACCAGCACCAGGCCCAGGCGCTCAAGCGGGGCGAAAACGGCGCCGCGCGTGCCGGCCACCACCATCGCCTCGCCGCGGCGCACCGCGAGCCATCGGGCCAGGCGGGCCTCATCGGGCAGGCCGGCATGCAGCACCGCCACCTCGGCGCCCAGCACATCGTGCACCCGCCGGGCGAACCGCTCCACCGCCGCCACCGAGGCGAAGAGTGCCAGTACCCCCTTTCCCCGACGCAGGGTGTCGCTGACGGCCGCCAGGTAGGTGCCCTCCCGTTTCCTGCCCAGCAGCACCACGTCGCGCCGTGTCTCCCTGCCAGGCGTCCACAGCGCCGGGTGGACGCGCAGACGCCGCGGCCTGGAGGATGGAGCTGCGGGAGGCGCCTGTGGCAGCAGCACCCGCAGCCGCACCGAGCCTTCCGCCAGCCAGCGCCGCAGCAGCTCCGCTGCCCCCGGGCCCAGGACCCGCCCCAGCGTCTCCACCTCCACACCGCGCTCGCCCAGCGCCTGCAGCCGCCGGGAGGGCGCCAGGGAGGAACCCACGGCCATCGCCACGCGCACGCGGCGCATCAGCCCCGGAGGCAGCATGGCGGCAATGGCCTCGCCTGTCGAGCAGAGGTAGTGGTTGGAGATCCACCGAGCCAGCTCCAGCAGGTCGGCAGGAAGCGGCGAGATATCGGGCAGCACCGCAACCACCGGCCGCAGCGGCCTCTCTCCGTCGGGGGCGGGCCCGAGGACGTAGCCCACGGCCAGACGCGTCCGCAGCGGCACCAGGACCGCCGCCCCGGGTGGCAGCCCCTCGGCGGCCGCATAGGTCAGGGCCGCGTCTCCCACGGCCAGGGGCACGTCCACCGCCACCAGGACGGCGTAGGCCAGGGCGCCACCGGGGTGGATGAAGGCACCGCCGGGGGATGAGGCCCGATGGGCGGGCGGCGCGTCCGCGGCCCGCGTCACCGCCGCGTCAGGAGGTGCCGGTGAGCAGGCGCAGCGCCTCGCGCAGGATCGTCTCCGGCTCGGACATCCTGCCCATCCCCTCACGGCCCGAGGCCAGCCGCCCGTACTCCGGCCCGACGATGTGTGCCCCGCGGCTGCGCAATTTCTCCAGGTGCTCGTCCACCGTGGGGTGGGCGTACATCAGGTCGCTCATGGCCGGGGCAATCAGCAGCGGCGCGCGCGTGGCCAGGGCGGTGGCGGTGATCAGGTCGTCGGCCAGGCCCAGGGCCAGCTTGGCCAGGGTGTGCGCCGTCGCCGGGGCGATGATGAAGAGATCGGCTCGCGCGCCCAGCGTCACGTGCGGTTCCTCCCAGGGATTCTCCGCGGCCCATAGGTCGGTGAGCACAGGCTGCTGGGAGAGCGCGCGGAAGGTGAGGGGCTGGACGAACTGCGTGGCCGCAGCGGTCATCAGCACGTGCACCTCCGCCCCCTCCTGGCGCAGGCCGCTGACCACGTACCCCACCTTGTAGGCGGCGATGCCGCCGGTGATCCCCACCAGCACCACCTTGCCCGCCGCCTTGCCCCGCTGGTTCACCGCCGCTCCCCGCCCGACTCCGCCGCGCCCACGGGGCGGTCCGGCCGGGCCATGCGTTCCGCCAGCAGCGCCAGGACGTCCACCAGGTCCTCCGCCGACCAGAACCCTGTGTCCAGGACCACGTGATAGATCGAGAGGTTGGTGATGTCCACGCCGTAAAGCGTGCGGTAGCGCTGCCACTCGCTGGCCTCCCGTTCCCGCAGGTCGCGCTCGGCCGCCTCCACCGGAATGCCCTCCCGCTGCGCTACCCGAGCCGCCCGCACCGGGAGGTCCGCGTGCAGCCAGACCTTCAGGTCCGCCGGCACCATCCACCCGGCCAGCCGGCTCTCCACGACGCAGCGGCCAGCGCGGGCCATCTCCGCCTGCATCCGATCCACGTCCCGGTCGACGGTGGGGTCCTGCTCCGCCAGGCGGTTCAGCTCCAGCACCGAGAGGCCCCGCTGCCGCGCCATCTCCCGGAAGGCCTCGCCTGCCGAGAGATATCGGTAGCCCAGCCGCTGCGCCAGGGCCCGCGCCACCGTGCTCTTGCCCACCCCGATTGGCCCGGCGATGGCGACAATCACGGGCGCCCAGGCAGGGTCACTCCGCCGACTCCTCCTCCGGCTCGCGCGCCGCAAAGCGGTGCGCCACCGTCTCCGGCTGCACGGCGGAGAGGACCACGTGCCCGCTGTCCGTGATGACCACGGCGCGGGTGCGCCGCCCGTAGGTGGCGTCGATGAGCATGCCCCGCTCCCGCGCCTCCTGGATGATGCGTTTCACCGGCGCGGAATCGGGGGCTACGATGGCGATAACCCGGTTGGCGGCGACGATGTTGCCGAACCCGATGTTGATCAGCCGTGGCTCCATGCGCACCTGGCGACGTCTCCCCTCCCCCGTGCCTACTCCACGTTCTGCACCTGCTCTCGCAGGCTTTCCAGTTCCCCTTTGATGGCGATCACCGATCGGGAGATCTCCAGATCGTTGGCCTTGGCCCCGATGGTGTTGGTCTCCCGTCCCATCTCCTGCAGAAGGAATTCGAGCTTCCGTCCCACCGCGCCTTCCCCCGCCATCGCCTCACGGTAGTGCGCCAGGTGGCTGCGCAGCCGCGTCACCTCCTCGGTGATGTCGCTGCGCTCGGCGAGGAGCGCCAGCTCCGCCGCCAGCCGCCCCTCATCCAGCGGCACCTCACCCAGCAGCTCCGTCAGGCGCTGCCGCAGGCGTCCCGCGTACTCGGCCACCGCCACCTGCGCCCGCTGCGCCACCTGCTCCACCAGCGCCTGCACCCGATCCAGCCGTGCCACAGCGTCGGCGGCCAGCCGGGCGCCCTCCTCCGCCCGCATGCGCAGCAGCTCCTGCAGCGCCGCGGCGACCACCCGCTCCAGGTCGGGCCACAGCGCAGTGACATCCTCCCGCGCCTCCTCCAGCCGGACCACTTCGGGGAAGGCCAGGAGGTGGGGCAGCGTCACCTCGCCGCGCAGGCGCAGCGCCCGCTTCACCTGGCGCGTCGCCGCCAGGTACTCCCGGGCCAGGGCCAGATCGGCGCGCACCGCCCGGGGACGGCCACCCGGGGCCTCCCGCGACACGGTGACCTCCACGCGCCCCCGCTGGATCCCGCGCTGCACCACCCCGCGGACGCGATCCTCCAGCGCCGCCAGCTCCCGGGGCAGCCGCACCTGGATCTCCGTGAAGCGGTGGTTCAGCGACCGCATCTCCACGCTGATCCGCCCCCAGGGCGTGTCCGTGACCGCCGCGCCGAATCCGGTCATCGAACGCATTCCCACACCTCCCGCTGGGTGCTTCGGTCTTGCCCTACCCTCTCCTTCCCCGCTTGCCATCCCTTGCCCGGAGGGAAGGGCGCAGACTAACGTGACATGGGAGTGCACCCGCCATGGCAGCGGAGCCGTTCATCCCTCCGACGTTCGACAGCCTGGTACTGGCCGCGGTGGCGCGGGAGATCGGGCAGCGCCTGGGCGGGGCCCGCGTCAGCGGCGTGCTGCAACCCGATGCGGCAACCGTCGGCCTGCGCCTGCGCACGCGCGGGGGGACCGCGGGGCTTATCTGCTCCATCCACCCGCGGTGGGCCCGCTGCGTGATCGCCTCTCTCCCCGATGGCCGCTCCCACCAGGCGTTCGCGTTGCAGCTCCGCGCCCGGCTGGCAGGGGCGCGGCTGCGTGCCGTTGCGGTGGAGCCCTTCGAGCGGGTCCTCGTGCTCACGTGGGAGACGCTGGAAGGCGACCTCCGGCTGATCCTGGAGCTGATGGGCCGGCACTCCAACCTGCTTCTGGTCCAGGAGGAGCGCATCGCCGGCGCTCTGAAGACGGTCACACCGGCGATGAGCCGGGTGCGGCCGGTCGCCGCCGGCCAGCCCTACGTCCGTCCGCCGCGGGACCGCCCCACCCCTGCGGAAGTGGACCCGGCGGCGTTGCGCCGGTGGCTGGCGGAAGGCCGGCCGCTGACCGAGACGCTGGTGTCGCGCCTACTTGGCCTCAGCCGGCCGCTGGCCGCACACCTGGCCCTGGCCGCGGGACTGCCGCCGCAACAGCCCGCGCCTCCGCAGGCAGCCGAGGTGCTCTTGGGCAGACTGCTCGACCTGGCGGATCTCGCCCTGACCGGGGCCTTCTCCCCCGTCTGGTACGCGGACGGCACCGGCCGCCCGGTGGCCTACGCTGCGATTCCTCTGCTCACCTACCGGGAGCTCACCCCGCATCCCGTCGGCTCCATGAGCGCGGCGGTGGTGCGGGTGGTTGAGGAGCAGGCACGCGCTGCGGTGCTGGGTGAGCACCGGCGGGCGCTGCTGGGCCGCATCGCCGACCGCCTGGGCCGGACGGAACGCGCCGCTGCCCAGGTGGAATCGCACCTGACCGAAGCGGCGGAGGCGGACCGCTGGCGTCGCTTCGGCCAGCTCCTGCTGGCCTACGCCTCGACCGTTCCGCCCGGCGCCACCGCGGTCACCGTCCCCGACTTCGACGGGAAGCCGGTCACGATCCCGCTCGACCCGCAGCGCAGCCCGGTCGCCAACGCGCAGGCCTGCTTCAGGCGCCATGCCAGGGATGCCGCCAGCCGCCGGATCCTTCCGGAGCGTCTGGCCGCCCTGCGGCAGGAGCGCGCCTACCTGGAGCAGATGCGCACCCTCGCTGAGCTGGCCACGACTCAGGAGGAGATACGCACGCTTGCGCACGAACTGGAGGAGGCAGGAGTCCTGCGGCAGCCCGCCGACCGGCGAAAGCGTTCGGCGGAGAGGGCGTTGCCGCGGACTTTCATCACTGCCACGGGGCTGCGCATCCTGGTCGGGCGCAGCGGCCGGGAGAACGACTACGTGACCTTTACTCTGGCTCGGGCCGACGACCTGTGGTTGCACGCGCGCGGGATGCCCGGCGCGCACGTGGTCCTGAAGACCCACGGGCGGACCCCCAGCCCGGCCGACGTGGAGACGGCGGCCGAGGTGGCGGCGTACTTCAGCCAGGGGCGGGATGCCGCCAGGGTGCCCGTCGACGTGGTCCTGAGGCGTCACGTACGCAAGATGAAAGGAGCGAGACCGGGGATGGTGACCTACCGGCAGGAGCAGACCCTCATGGTGGCCCCGAGGCTCCCGCAGCCCGCGGCAGTCAGTGCCGGGCAACAGGAAGGACCGGGAGCGTGAGCGCGGTCGCCATCATCGGGGGCACCGGCCACCTGGGGCTGGGGCTGGCGGCGCGCTGGGCGCAGGCCGGACGCCGGGTGATCATCGGCTCGCGACAGGCGGCGAAGGCGCTGGCAGCGGCGCAGGAGGCGCTGGCGCTGACAGGTGAGAGCACCGACGGCGCCATCAGCGGCGCCCTGAACCGAGAGGCGGCCGCCGCCGCGGAGGTGGTCGTCCTCACCATCCCCTTCGCGGCGCAGGCGGCCATCCTGTCAGAGGTGCGGCCGGTGGTGGCGGGCAAGGTTGTGGTGGACACCACGGTGCCGCTGCGGCAGTACGCCCCCCCACTGCTGGAGGAGATCCCCGCGGGGTCGGCGGCCGCGCAGGCCCAGGCCCTGTTGCCAGAGGCCCGGGTGGTGGCCGCGTTGCACACGGTCTCGCAGGCCGTGGTGCGGCGGGTCGGGCAGCCTCTGGAGGGGGATGTCCTCATCTGCGGAGATGATGACGAGGCTAAGGCCGTGGTGGCCGCGCTGGTGGCGGACCTGGGGGCGCGGGCGCTGGATGCTGGAGGTTTGACCCAGGCGGCCACCCTGGAGCGCCTGGCCGCCCTGGTCATCGGGCTCAATCAGCGGTACCGCCGCCGGGCCGTCGGGGTGCGCTTCACCGGGATCTGAATGCGTCAGCCGCGGAGCCGGTCCAGCGCCGCGGTCATGTCCTCCGGAAGCGGCGCCTCCACGTCCACCGGAGCGCCGCTGCGTGGGTGGGTGAAGGTGAGGCGGTAGGCGTGCAGCGCCTGACGATCCATCCCCCAGGTCTCGCGCCGCCGCCCGTAGATCCGATCTCCGACCACGGGATGCCCGATGTGGGCGAAGTGCACGCGGAGCTGGTGCGTGCGGCCGGTGAGTAGCGTTGCCTCCACCAGAGCGGCCGCGGGGAACTGCTCCACCACTCGGTAGCGTGTCACCGCCGCCCGCCCTTCCGGCACCACCGCCATCCGCTGGCGGTGGTGCGGATGGCGGGCGATGGGTGCCTCGATCGTCCCCTCCTGCGGCACAGGATGGCCGTGCACCAGCGCCAGATAGCAGCGGGTCACGGCCCGCGCCTTGATCGCCGCCTGCAGCGCGCGCAGCGTCGCCTCGTTCTTGGCTACCACCAGCAGGCCGGAGGTGTCTTTGTCCAGCCGGTGGACCACCCCCGGACGGAGGACGCCGCCGATTCCCGCCAGGCCGGGGACGCGGGCCAGGATGGCATTGACCAGGGTGCCCCCCGGGTGCCCGGGCCCGGGGTGGACCACGAGCCCCGGCGGCTTGTTCACCACCAGCAGGTCGGCGTCCTCATAGCGTACGTCCAGGGGCATCGGCTCCGGACGCAGAGCCGACGGGGACGGGGCAGGGATCTCCACCGTCACCTCCTGGCCGCGGCGCACCCTGGCCGCCGGCTTGCGCACCTCCCCCTGCACGCGGACGTGGCCGGAGACGATCAGGGCGTGAATGCGCGAGCGGGACAGCTCCGGGAGGCGGGCGTGCAGGAACACATCGAGCCGCGATCCGTCGTGCGCCGCGTCCACAGCCAGCCGCTTGCGCTCGCCCACCGGGCGGGCTACGCAGGGGGAGACGGGGGGATCGGCGGTTGCACCACAGGGCCGGCGCCCTCCCCCGGAGGCGGGACGGCGGGCTGTCCCCGCCGGCCCGTACCCACCAGGCCGACCAGCGCCAGGAGGGCGACGACCCCGCTGGCCACCTGGGCCTTGGTCAGGGGGCCAAACACCAGCGGGCTCTGCACGAAGAACTCCACCACGAAGCGGCTGACTCCCTGCAGGAGCAGGAAGGTGAGGAAGAGGCCTCCCCGGGGAGTCTCACGCTGCGCCCGCAGGACGAAGTAGATGGCCAGCGCGGCAATGAGCAGGTAGATCTGCGTGGGGTGCACGCGCTCGAACCCCACCTGCACCGCCCAGGGGACGGCGCTGGGCTTGCCCATAATCAGCGGGTTCTGCGGCGTGCTGTGCAGCAGGGCCCCGATCATCCCCACCCCGTAGCCCACCGCCAGCCCGGGCGCGGCCGCATCCAGCAGCGCCGCGGTAGAGAGGCCGCGGGGGCGCGTGTACAGCCAGGCCACCCACACCCCGCCCACCAGCGCCCCGTAGAAGGTCAACCCTCCGTCGCGCCAGATGGCCAGGGCGGCGCGCCAGTCCTGGGCGAAGGTAGCGAAGTTTGCCAGCACGTAGCCGATCCGCCCGCAGATGATCCCGGCGATGATCATGTACAGCGCCAGGTCCAGCATGGCGGCGCTGTCTACGCCCGCAGCGGGGCTGCGCCGCCGGGTCATGGCGATCCCCACCCAGAATGCCACCAGGAGGAGGAGGCCGAAGGAGGAGACGGGCAGCGGGCCGATGCGGAAGAGAACCGGGTTCATCCCTCACCTCGATTCCGGCGGAAGAGCGCCAGCAGGAGGATGGCGCTGCCGCAGACTACGGCGCTGTCGGCCAGGTTGAAGACCGGCCAGATGCGCAGGTCCAGATAGTCGACCACGTATCCCAGCCGGATGCGGTCGCCCAGGTTCCCTGCCGCACCGCCGAGCAGCAGCCCGGCCGCCACCCGGCTCCACCGGTCGTGTTTCCGGCGGCCCTCATTGTAGGTAACGAGAAAAATCACGGTCAAGGCAACCAGGATGATGATCGCGGGTGGGGCGCCGCTCATTAGCCCGAAGGCAACGCCGGTGTTGCGCACGTGGGTGAGGAAGAGGACCCCGGGGACGATGGGGATGCTGGCGCCGGGGAGGAGCAAACGGACGACCAGTGCCTTGACCCCCTGGTCCAGCACTACCACCAGCAGGGCCAGCAGGACCGCCGGCAGCCAGGGGTGACGGGAGGAGCCCCGGGGGCAGATGCTAGAGCCGGGTGGCGTTGGCGCGCTCTTCCCTCGCCTTGCAGTCGATACAGAGCTTGGCGTACGGGATGGCCCGCAGCCGGTCCGCATGAATGGGCTGGCCGCAGTGCTCACAAATGCCGTACGTACCGGCGTCCATCCGCGCCAGCGCCTCCTCCACCTGCGTCAGGAGGGCCTGCACGCTGGACTCGATGGCGAAGCCCTTCTCCCGCTCGAACGTGTCGCCGGCGACGTCGGCGAAGTCCTCGTCGTAGGACCCGCCCAGGTCCATCCCCGCCTGGTGCTCCAGCTCCGGCTGGTGCTCCTCGATCGCCTCCAGCTCCTCAGTGAGGCGCTGGCGCTCCTCTTCCAGCCGGAGGCGCAGCTCCTTGAGGTCATGCTTGCCGATGGGCTTGACGGGGCGAGGGCGTGCCAGTACCCGCGCACCCGGCACCGTGGCGGGCCCCGGATTTCTGGACGCCAGCCGGGTGGCGACAGAGGCCCGCCCGGAGGGCCGCGGGTCGTTCTGGCGGGAGCGGGCTGTTGCCCTCTTCCCCTTTCCCGCCTTCCTGGCCTTCAGCCTTCCTGGCATAGAAGCCTCCCTAGAGGGCCGAATAGCCGCTTTGCGCGGCTAGGGACCGATTACTTGCGCGTACGGCGTCAAACCTTGGCCTATCTTATCTGAGCGCCCGAGAAGGCGCAAGAGGGTTCATTCGGGCCCCTCCGGGGAGAGGAATGGCGTCTCCGGGCAAGGGAGTATTGCCTCCGGCGAGCGAAGTGGCACCTCCACCGTGGCCAGCGGGAGTGCAGCCTCCGCCGTGGCCAGCCGGACGGCCGCCTCCGCCAGGACCAGGGTGGAGTCCAGCACGGGAACCCCCAGGGCCTCCTCCGGCAGCACCAGGGGGAGTTCCGTGCACCCCAGGATGATCGCCTCCGCCCCTGATCGCACCAGTCCCCGGGCCACCTCCACGCCCGTTGCCCGCAGCTCCTCATCCACCGCCTGCGCCTTCACGGCGCCGATCAGCCGGTCAATCACCTCCTGCCCGGAAGGGTCGGGGACCAGCACCTCGGTGCGCCGCGGTCGGAAGGCCTCCTGGTACAGACCCGTGGCCACTGTCGCCCGGGTGCCCAGCAGCCCCACCCGCTGCATCTGCGGGAAGCGGCGGGCCGCTGCGGCGGCCACCTCCCGCATGATGTGCAGGACCGGCACGCGCACGGCTGCCTGGACCGCCGAGTGATAGTGGTGGGCCGTGTTGCAGGGGATGGCGATCAGCTCGGCCCCCGCCGCCTCCACGGTGCGGGCTGCGGCCACCAGGGCCGGGGTAGGGTCCTCGCCGCCCTCCAGCACGGCCAGGGCCCGGTCGGGGATCTGCGGGTTGTTGTCGATGACCAGGCGCAGGTGGTCCTGGTCGCGCCGCGCCGGGGTAAGCCGCAGGACCTTGGCAAAGAAGTCCAGGGTGGCCCACGGCCCCATCCCGCCCACGACGCCGATGGTGCGACGCACGCTGCCAACCCCAGAACGCCCGGAAGACTTACTCGTCTGTACGCCGACGACTCGCCACAATTGTACCGGCCGCGGCGGCCTGTCGCCACTTCCTTCCGAAGACCTGCCGGTCGTTCCGCCGGAGCAGGATATGCCTTACTGTGATCCGGGAGAGCGCTGTGCCGGCCGGGCCCATCCGGGACCGGCCGGGTGCACCGCCGGTCAGGCTGATCCGCCTTCAGTTTGTGAAGGAACGAGGAGGAAGACGTGAGGGCACCCCTTCGGGTGGTCGCGGTCGACCTGGGAGCTGAGAGCGGACGGTGTGCGGTCGGGGAGTTTGACGGCTCGACGATCCGGCTCGCTGAAGTCCACAGATTTGCCAATATCCCGGTACAGCTCCCCGACGGCCTCCATTGGGACGTCCTGCGGTTGTTCGAGGAGGTCAAAGTCGGGGTCCGCCGGGCCCACCTGGAGGGGGCGCTGGCGTCCCTGGGTCTGGACACCTGGGGTGTGGACTTCGCCCTCCTCGACCGCGACGGAGCCCTCATCCACAATCCCTACCATTATCGGGACAGGCGCACGGAGGGCATCCTGGATATAGCCTTCCGACGTGTGCCGCGGGAGGAGATCTTTGCTCGCACCGGAATCCAGATCATGCCCATCAACACCCTCTACCAGCTGCTGGCCATGGCCAGGTCGGCCGCGCTGGAGCACGCGCACCGGCTGGTCATGATGCCCGACCTGTTCAACTACTGGCTGACCGGCCAGGTGGGCTGCGAGTTCACCGAGGCGACCACCAGCCAGTGCTACGATCCCCTGGCCGGAGGATGGGCGCTGGACCTTTTGGAGCACCTGGGCCTGCCCACGCATCTCTTCCCCGGGATCGTCGCCTGCGGCACCCTCCTGGGGCCGGTGCATCCCAGCCTGGCCGAGGAGGTGGGGGAGCCAGACCTGCGGGTGATCGCCACCGCCTCCCATGACACCGCCGCCGCCGTAGCGGCGGTGCCTGCGGCCGGCCCGAACTTCGCCTTCGTCAGCGCCGGCACCTGGTTGCTCATCGGAACCGAGGTCAGCTCTCCCCAGATCACCCCGCAGACCTTCAAGGACAACTTCACCAATGAAGGAGGCGTGGGGGGTCGTTTTCTTCTCATGCGAAACGTCACCGGATTGTGGTTGCTGCAGGAGAGCCTCCGACACTGGTCGGCCAGGGACGAGGGGCTCACCTACGACCTGCTCACCCGCGAGGCCGAAGAGGCTGCGCCATTTGGCCCAGTGGTAGATCCAGACGACGAGAGCTTTCTCCGGCCCACCGACATGCCCTTGAGGATCCGGGAGTACTGCCGGTCTAGCGGGCAGCGTGTCCCCGAGAACCGCGGAGAGGTCACCCGGTGTATTCTTGAGAGCCTGGCATTGAAATGTCGCTGGGTGGTGGACCGCCTGGAGCGTCTGCTGGGCCGAGGTATCGAGGTTATTCATATGGTCGGAGGAGGGTCGCGTAACGCTCTGCTCTGCCGGCTCACAGCCGGCGCCACCGGACGTCCCGTGGAGGCGGGGCCATTGGAGGCCACGGCCATGGGCAACGCGTTGACCCAGCTCCAGACTTTGGGGCAGATCCACACGCTGGAGGAGATGCGCCAGGTCGTCCGGCAGTCGGTAACCGTCACTCCCTATGCGCCCGCAGACCGGGACCGCTGGGCGGAAGCCTATGACCGCTTTCTCCGCCTGCCTGCGGTTCGAGCGGTGCCCTGAGAGTCGGCAACGGGGAAAATACCCTGTCCGCCTGATGCCGGGGCTGGACGGAATTGCTAGCATCGAATCCGCCTGAGTCCAGAGAGCTCACGGGACAAAGCTACGGCGTCGGACCCCCGCATGCAGCCCGGACAGGGCTGGGGCGAGCGGGGGAGGCGAAGGGAGGTGAGAACCAAGATCGTGTGGACCGCGCCAGATCTACCTGGGAGGGGGTAGGAGAATGAGCTCGGGTAGTGTTGTGAGGGTCGTTCTGGTGGCCTTGCTCGCTGTGTTTCTCTCCCTTGGAGCCGGTCAACCGGCTGCGGGCCAATTGCAGAGGGAAGTCGTGGTGGTGGTCAAGATTGCCGGAATCCCCTGGTTCAACAGGATGGCCGTGGGCGTGGAGAAGGCGGGCAAGGAGCTTGGCATAAAGGCCTCCCTCGTCGGGCCCGCCACGGCCGACGCCGCGGCGCAGGTGGCCATGGTCGAGGACCTGGTGAACAGGGGGGTGGCGGCTATCGCCGTCGTCCCCACCGACGCCAAGGCGCTGGCCCCCGTTTTCACCCGCGCCCGCCAGAAGAAGATCGCCATTCTCACCCACGAGTCGCCGTTCGAAACTGCGGCCATCGACTGGGATGTAGAGACCATCGACAGCGACGCCTACGGGCGCCTGGCTGTGGACGAGATGGTACGGGGCCTGCAGGGAATCGGCGCCAAGTGCTCGCAGGCCAGCCCCTGCGGATTCGTGATGCTGGTGGGCGGTCTGACCGTTCCCCTGCACAACTACTGGGCGGACGTCGCGTTGAAGTACGTCAAGGACAAGCATCCTACGCTGAAGGAGCTCACCTCCCGACTGCCCACGGCAGAGAGCGTGGAGGATTCGCGCCGCGCGGTCCTGGACCTCTCCAAGACTTATGGCGACAAGCTCAACGGGGTGATCGGATGGGGAAGCCTCGGGCCCCTGGGCGCGGCGGCGGCCGTGCGGGAGAAGGGGTTGAAGAACAAGGTCGTGGTGGGTGGCAGCGCGATCCCCTCCTCAGCCGTCACCTACCTGACTGACGGGTCGATGAAGTGGGCACAGCTGTGGGATCCGGCCGACGCCGGGTTTGCCATGGTCTACATCGCCAAGCAGATGATTGACGGTAAGAAGATCACCGCTGGCATGCAGATCCCGGGGATCGGCACCACTGCCATCAAGGGGAAGGTCATCAGCGCCAGCAAGATCCTGCTCATGCGGACCGCCGAAGACGCCAAGAAGGCAGGGTTCTAAGGCGCATCCCGCGAGGGGTGGAGACGTGGGTCTCCACCCCTCTCCTCCACCGAGCGGGGCGGTTCGGGGCCCCGCGACTCCGGCTGCACGACTCCTCCAGCCGCCTCCCGCCCACCTCGCTTGCCCGGCGGACCGCTGGCTTCCCGGGAGGCCAGGACGCGATACAGTGGAGGGGGTGGCCGGACCGGGATGAGCGGGGTCTTCCTGCGAGCGAACCATCTCAGCAAACGCTACGGGGGTGTCATCGCCCTCCACCAGGTTGACCTCACCGTGGAGGAGGGCGAGGTGCACGGACTGGTGGGAGAGAACGGGTCCGGCAAGAGCACGCTGGTGAAGATCATCACCGGGGTCGTGCAACCTGAGGCGGGAGCGAAGATCGAAATGGGCGGGGAGCATTTCCGCGGCCTGACCCCATACAGTGCGCTCCGCAAAGGCGTACAGGTGGTGCACCAGGACCTTTCCCTGTTCCCCAATCTCTCCGTTGCAGAGAACATCGCCGTCGTGCAGCACGTCGCCGGGGGCCGCAGGGTGGTTAGCTGGAGCACGATGCGCCAGATGGCGGTGGCCGCCATGAGGAAGATCGGCGTGGAGTTAGACCCGGACGTCCCGGTGGGGTCATTGCCCGTGGCAGACCAGCAGTTGGTGGCCATCTGTCGGGCTCTGGCCAGCGACGCCCGGCTCCTGGTCATGGACGAACCCACATCGGCTCTTACCCGCGCAGAAGTGGATCGGCTGTTTGGCGTCATCAAAGAACTGCAATCCCACGGAATCGCCATCCTGTTCATCAGCCACAAGCTGGACGAGGTCCTGGCCATCAGCCAGCGTATCACCGTGCTCAGAGATGGCCGGAAGATCGGTACCCTCCCCAGAGGGGAGGTGGACCGGGAGAAACTGGTCCGCCTGATGACCGGTAAGGAGATCGCCTATGCGAAGACCCCGTCGCGAGGCCACCCCGGTGATGCCGTGCTGGAGGTGAGGGGTCTCTCCAAGAGGGGAAACTTTGCTGACATCAGCTTTACGCTCTTTCGAGGCGAAGTCCTGGGCATCATCGGCCCACTGGGCTCCGGCCGGACCGAGCTGGCGCTCTCCCTCTTCGGCATGAATCCGCCCGAGGCGGGGACGGTGCTGGTGGAGGGGAAGCCGGTGACCCTGGCGGTAAACGGAGACGCGATCCGGCACGGCATCGCCTACGTGCCTGAGGACAGGCTGAAGCAGGGGCTGGTCATCAACCAGTCGGTGGGCAACAACCTGATTCTCACCGCCCTGGACAGGCTGCGCGGCCGGCTGGGGCTCCTGGACCGTCGCCGCGGCAGGCAGTTCTGCGACCAGGCGGTGACGGAGTTCGACATCCGTCTACCTTCTCTGGATGCGCCTGCTCGCACCCTTTCCGGAGGAAACCAGCAGAAGACAGTTATTGCCAAGTGGCTGTCCATCAAACCGAGAATCCTCATCCTGGACGGTCCCACCATCGGCATCGATGTGGGAGCGAAAGAGATGATCTACGAGATCATCCGCAACCTGTCCGGGGAGGGAGTGAGTATCATCCTGATCTCCGATGAAGTCCAAGAGGTGCTCAGCAACTGCGGGCGCATCCTGCTGATGAAGCATGGCAGGATCACCCGGGAATTTGCCAACGATGATGTCTCCGCAGAACAGCTCCAGCAGGCGCTGGTGAGCTGAGGGAGGACGGCATGCAGGCTGTGCTCCGGGAACGTATCGTCAGGCGCACCGAGTCCTACCTGCTGGGCGTCCTGGTGCTCCTCTCGTTGCTGCTTTCCGCACTCAGCCCGGCGTTCCTGACGCTGGAAAATGCCTTCGACATCCTGCGCAACTATGCGTTCCTGGGCATCCTCGCTCTGGGGGAACTGGTCGTGCTCATCTCCGGGGGTATTGACGTCTCCTTCATGGCCGTGGCCACGGTGGCGCAGTATGTCATGGCGGTTGTGATCACCCGATACGCCATCGACAGCGTGCTCGTGGCGTTCCTCTTGCCGCTGCCTGTGGGAACAGCCCTGGGCGCGCTCAACGCGGTCCTGATCCACTACACCCAGGTCCACCCGGTGATCATCACCATCGCCACGCTGAGCGTCTACTACGGCATCCTGGTGTTCGTCACAGGGGGGACCTGGATCTACAACCTCCCGGCATCCTTCTTTGAATTCTCCCAACTGAAGGTTGTCCGTGTCGTCGATGACGCGGGGATCGCCCACGGTCTATCGGTCCTGACGGTCCTGTGGATCCTGGCCATCGCCCTGACTTGGTTCATTCTGAACTATCTGCCCATCGGGAGGAAGGTCTACGCCCTGGGAGGAAATCCGGAGGCTGCGCGACGCGCAGGGTTCAACATCTTCTCCATCCGGCTCTTCGTCTACTCCTACATGGGCTTCCTGGCAGGACTGGCGGGGTTTGTCCAGGGACAGCTGACCCAGCTCATCCAGCCCAACTCCATGGTGGGGCGGGAGCTGGACGTGCTCGCGGCAGCCGTTCTTGGAGGCGCCAGCGTCTTCGGCGGGGTGGGGACGGCCGCCGGAACGGTGCTGGGCGTGCTCACGGTGGCCATTGTGCGCAACGGCTTGATCCTGCTGAAGATCTCTTCCTACTGGCACGAGGTGGTCATCGGCATGATCCTGGCTTTCGCCGCGGGCGTCACCGCGTACCAGGGCAAGCAGCGGTCCCGCAGGATGGTGCGCATCGATGTTCGCTAACCGCCTGGCCCTCCCCGCCAGGCACGCAGAGACGGCCGTCCTGGTGCTGGTGCTGGGCGTCACCCTTGCCTTCATGACCGCATTGACCGCGGGGAAACTGCTGCGGCTGGAGAGCCTGGAGGCCATGGCGTTTCAAATCCCGTTGCTGGGTGTCCTGGCGCTGGCCCAGATGCTCCCCATGCTCACGGGGGGCATCGACCTGGCGGTAATCTCGACGGCAAATCTCACCGGCATCTCCACGGCGCTCATCCTCACCCGGCTCCCCGCACCTTATGCCACACCCCTGGGCATCGTGGTGGGTCTGGGAGGGGCGCTGGTGGTGGGGACGGCAAACGGCGTACTGGCAGCCATGCTGGGCGTATCGCCTCTCATCGGCACGCTGGCGACGATGATCCTGGTGAGAGGCGTGGCCCTGGCCATCACCCGCGGGTATGTGATCGCCGGTTTTCCCCAGGACTTCCTCTTCCTGGGCGGGGGATCTCTGGCAGGCTTGCCCATGCCCTTTGTGATCTTCGGGCTGGCCGCGGCGGCCATGGCGGTACTCCTGAACCGTACGCCGTTTGGGGTGAGCGAGTACATGCTGGGGTCCAACCCCGTGGCTACGCTGTTTTCCGGCGTGAACACCAGGGCGCTGCTGCTCAAGACCTACCTCATCTCCGGATTGCTCGCCGGCATCGCCGGGCTGATCATGATCTCCCGGTTCAATGCCGCCCAGGCCGACTACGGAGCGGGATTCCTCCTCCTGACGGTCCTGATCGCCGTTCTGGGTGGAGTGGACCCTGCAGGCGGTGTGGGGACCGTCCTGGGGCTGGTGATTGCCGTGGTGATCCTCCAGCTTGTGGCCACGGGCTTCAACCTGGTGGGCCTGAGCCAGCATCTGGCCAATGCGCTGTGGGGGGTCATCCTGATCCTCGTGATCATCTTCCGTCGGGCGCTTCCGCGCACCGGTCCGGGCCGCTCGTGATGTCCCCGGTTCCGCCCGGAGGCGCAGTGAGAGACGAGATGAAGGAGAAGGAAGAGGAAGATGCCACCCAATCGCTGGGATGATGGGGCAGCCCGCCGCCTTCCGGCGTTGGACGGCCTGGTCTATCGCAGCAGGCTGCTGGGGGAGGACCGCAGCGTGGTCAACATCTACGGCGGGAACACCAGCGCGAAACTGCCCGCAGTCGACCATCTCGGTCGCGCAGTGGAGATCCTCTGGATCAAAGGCTCCGGCGGAGACCTGGCCACCATTACCGAGCAGGGCTTCGCCGGGCTGCGGCTGGCGGACATCTTGCCCCTGGCAGACCGAGAGGTCATGAGCGACGAGGAGATCCTGGACTACCTGGCACACTGCACCTTTGCCCTGCACCGCCCCCGGCAATCCGTGGAGACGTTGCTGCACGCCTTCCTGCCGGCGCGGCACGTCGACCACACCCATCCTGACGCCATCCTCAGCCTGGCCTGCGCTGCCAGCGGGCGCGAACTGTGCGCAGAGCTGTGGGGCAACCGC
>JAVKIA010000008.1 GCA_031459715.1 Armatimonadota bacterium
CTCCAACGCACACCCCAAGCCCTTCGTGTGGACGAAAACGGCAGACCAGATCTTGACGACGGTGGGAAGATTTTGTCAACGAATCTCTAACTCAGGACACTAGAGCCGGAACCGCGCCGGATCGACCCGCCGGCTCACCTGCTATCCGCCGCAGCCGGAAGGGACTGGGGCCTATGGCGCACAGGAACGCTGCGGGCCGGGCGCAGCGCGCCCGGCCCGTGGCCGTCGGTCCGTGCGGGACTATCCGGGTGGAAGCGTATAGAGCGCTCCGGGCGGCCGCTGCTGCGGCAAGAGGCGGCGGACCAGTGCCTCCGCCTCCCCGTGCTGCCCCGCCAGCACCAGCGCATCGTGGAGTGCCAGGACGGCGGGGAGCAGCTTCTCGTCCAGCTGCACCGCTTGACGCAGGGAGCCCAGCGCCCGCGGCAGGTAGCCGGCCGCGTAAGGCGCAAGCCCGGCGCGGAATTGCCGGTAGACGTAGAGGTAGGCGAACCCCAGCCAGAAGTGGGCCCGGGCGTTTCGGGCCTCCGCCGCCACCGCAGCCTGGTAGGGCTGGATCGCCCGCTGGAAGTCCGCCTCCCGCGCGTAAATCCGGCTCTGGTCGAACGGCGGCAGCGCCGGTTGCGCCGCCGCGGGCAGCACCACCGCCGCCGTCACCGCCGGCAGCAGCACCGCCGGCAGCAGGGTGCGCACGCCCCAGCGCCCAAGGAGCCGCATCATCGTGACCTCACTTCGTCACCGGCAGGAGCGTGGGGGTGATCACAAAGATCACCTCGCTCTCTGTGCGCTCGGTGGTCGTCCGCCGGAAGAGCGACCCGATCACGGGGATATCGCCCAGCAATGGCACCTTGATGATGGTCTCGCGCTCCTGGGCACTGATCATCCCGGCGATGATGATGGACTCCCCGCTCTTGACCTGCACGGTGGTGCTGGCCTTGCGCGAGGCGATCTGCGGCACCGGCCCCGCGGGCGTGGAGAGCAGCGTCAGGACGGAGCTCACCTCGGGGGCCACCACGGTGGTGATGATGCCGTCCCGGTTCACCCGGGGCGTGATCTCCAGGTTGACCCCCACCGGTTTAAAGGTGAAGGTGATGTTGCCCTGGGCGTCGCGCTGCGGCACCGGTATCTCCTCGCCCAGGTTGACCGTGGCCTTGTTGCCATCGATCACCGCCACCCTGGGAGCGGAGAGCACCCTGGCCTTTCGGTCGCGGACCAGGGCGGTGAGGGTGACGCCCAGGTCCACCGGTGCGGCGGTGCTGATGGTCAACGTGGCCGGGATGCCTCCGGTGGCCGTGACGCCGGTGAAGTTGACCTGGTACCCGGTGAGACCCCACTCCAGTCCCAGGTCCCGCAGGACGTCGGTGCTGATGTCAACCACCCGTACCTCCACCATCACCTGCGGGATCTGAATGTCCAGTGCCGCCAGGATCTTCCGCACCTGCTCGTGCTGCGCCGTGGTGCCGAAGACGATGAGGGTGTTGGTGCGCTGGTCGATGGCCACGCGCACCCCGGGCACGGAGGCGGCGATGGCCGCCCGCACCTTCTCCGCATCGGCGAAGCCCAGCGGGTAGATGACGGGTTCCGGCACCTCCGGGGGCGGGGCCAGCTTCTCCGCCGCCATCACCAGCAGGTTGTTACCCACTCGGCGGAAAGCCAAGTTGTTGGCGTCCAGGATAAAGCGCAGCGCCTCGTCACAGGTCACGTCCACCAGACGAACCGTGATCGCGCCCTTGACAGACCCGTCCGTGACGATGTTGAAGCCGCACAGCTTGGCCAGGGCGCTGAGGACGTCGGCGATCTCCGCATTGCGCAGGTCGACGGTGATCCTCCCCGGGGCGCCAGACGGAGCCTGGGCCGCCACATTCCCCACCCTGGTGGCGGGCACAGGGGAAAGAGCAGGCGCGGGCAGGGTGGTGGCTGGCGCGGCGATGGGTGGTGGGGCGGCGGGCGGTACGGCGGCGGCTACCGCAGGGGGCTTTGGCTTCGCCGCCGGCAGCGGTACCATCAGGCGTGCCGCCAGCACCGAGGGGGCCAACGAGCTCACCTCGTAGGCGGTGGGCGCCGACAGGTCGATGACCACGCGCACCACCCCCTGCTGGAACTGCCCGGCACGCACCCGCAGCACGGGGGGCTGCGCCACAGGCAGCACCGCCGGCACGGTCTCGGCCAGGCGTGCCCCGGGCAGGTCGATGAGCACGCGGAACGGATCGGCCATGGTCGAGGCGCGGAAGCGTAGCGGACCGGAGCCGCTGATGGCCACCTGGACTACGCCAGGGAAGACCTTCACCCCGATGGCCGTGACGCGCACCGCCGGGGCAGCGACAGCGGCAGGCCACAGGGGAAGGCCTGTGACCGTCGCCAGGGCCAGGATCAGGGTGAGCGGGATGCGAAAGCGTCTGCTGCAAAGAACGGTCCGCCACATGGGCTGTCTGCTCCTCCTCTGCACTACCCGAATCGCACTTCGAAGCGCTGGCCGTCTTCCACCAGGACGACCAGACCTTCCCTGGCGTCCACCAGCTCAACGCGGATGGTGTTCTGGATCATTTCACCCTGCGCGACGATGTAGACCTGGCCGGCGATCCTGATGATTGCCACCCGCCCGCTATCCCCCAGGACGCCGATCAGCTCGGCCGCCTCGGCCATCCGCGGCGGAGGCGGAGGCGGGGTGACCTCCGGAGCCGGGGCTGGTGCCGGGGCCGCGGGAGCGGGAGCTACAGGCGTGGGCGGGCCGGGGAACAGGGGCGGAGGCAGCGGCGCCGGGGGTGGCAGGCTCACGGGGCGGGGAGCGGCGGGTGCCCGGGCCACCTGAGCCGTCACCAGGGGGACAAAGGGGTCGGGGCGGCCGGCGGCCTGCGGGGGCGGAGGGGCGGGCGTCGCGGCCGGGGCCGGAGAGACCTCCGCGGCTGGCATCCGGGGTGCAGGAACCGGGGATACCGCCGGCGCCGGTGAGAGGGCCGGCCGGGGCTGCACCACTCCACGGGGCGCGGACGGGCGGGAGGGGCGGAAGAGGAGGACCCCTGCCACAACGGCCACGAGAACCGCAAGCGAGGCGACGGGATAGCGACGTACCAGGGTCACAAGACGGTCCATTCGGCGCTAGCTCCTGATCAAAGTGTGAGAGATGCCCGGATCCCGTCCGTCATGCCTTCGATAGACAACCTGTATTCGACATCCGGATGGCGAATCCTGCCTTTGAATGCACCTCGCAAGCCCCTAGAGGCCATGTAGCGGCCAATTGAGATACCACTGAACTATCGTCTGGCCCCAAAACAAGGCAGCCAGCCCTCCAAGGGCAAGGAAGGGACCAAAGGGGACGGGATCCTTGCGCCGGCGGCGGCCGGTGGCCAAAAGGACCAGGCCGACCAAGCCGCCCAGGGTAAAGCTGATGAACAGGGCCGCCGCCACCACAGGCCAGCTCAGGAAGGCGCCCATGACGGCAGCCAGCTTGACGTCTCCCCCGCCCATGCCCCCGCGGCTACTGACTGCGATCAGGAGGAAGAGCAGCCCCGCGCCCAGCGCGGCTCCCAGGCTCGTCAGGAAGACCCCGGGGCCGGCGGGCAGTGCCAGGAGCAGGCCCAGTGCCAGGCCAGGATAGGTCACCGCGTTAGGGATGATGCGGTGGTCCAGGTCGACGAAGAGCACAATCACCATGATCAGCGCGAATACCCAGGCGCGCAGCGCCCCCAGTGAGGGACCGAACCAGTGCCAGGCGGCCAGGAAGAGCAGGGCGGTGAGCGCCTCCACAAGAGGGTAGCGCCAGGAGATCGGCTGGCCACAGTCCCTGCAGCGCCCGCGGAGCCAGAGAAAGCTGATCAGGGGGATGTTGTCCCGCGCCCGGATCGGGTGGCCGCAGTGGGGACAGCGTGAGCGCGGTGCCACCAGTGACTCCCGTCGGGGCAGCCGGTGAATGGCCACGTTGGCAAAGCTACCGGCCACAGCCCCCAGGAGCGTCGCCGCCACGGCCTCAGCCATGGCCAGACCCCAGGTCACTGCAGGAAAATCCGCCTTCCTGACGAATACAAGATCGATTTTCGTTGCACTTGCGCGCAGCGGGAGTGGCCCGCGGCGTCATCGGAGCAGCGGACGAGGAGGCACCTTCCTTGCGACTCCCCGCAATGGGACTGGCATTCGGAGTTCTGCTCGGCCTCTCCTTCCCCCTCGTCGCCCAGCAGCCCCCTACCGCTCCCTCGCCCGTGCTGATCGTCCCCGGGCAGAGCCTGGCCGGCATCATCCTCGGCCGGTCCGTGCGCGGGGTGGTCGCCCGCCTGGGCCCGCCCTCCGAGGTACGCGTGGTGCGGGACGGCACCCTGTACGTCTTCGCCCGCTTCGGCATCACCGTGTACGGGGACGGGGACGTCATCCACGCCGTCTCCGCTGCCAACAGCCTCTTCCGCACCCCTGAGGGGATCGGGCTGGGCTCCTCGGAGGCGGAGGTGCGGCGCGTATACGGCCCGCAGTACACCCACATCGTCGTCGAAGGCATCCCCGGAGTGGCGTACGACCACCTGGGGCTGGCCTTTGGCTTCGACCGTGGAAGTGTGGCCGTCATCCTCGTCTACACTCCCCACACCCAGGCGCAGGTCGCGTTTGTCTCCCTCCCGTATGTGGAGAACCTGAAGCCATTCTCTCCCGAGACTGAGTTCATGTCGCTGTCCGGGTACCTGCGCTACCTGGTCTTCCAGCAGAGCGGCATCTGGCTGTCGTACCGCGAGGCCGCCCGGATCATCCGCGAGCAGGCCACCGCCCGCAGCTAGCGTCAGTCGGCCAGCAGGATCCGGCCTCCTCCTCCCGCCTTGGCCTCCAGCAGGGCGATGTCGGCTTTCCGGATCAACGCCTCCGGCTCGTCGGCGTCCCCGGGAAACTGGGCGATCCCGGCGCACAGGGAAAGCTTCACCGGCACGCCGTTACGCCCCACGAAGACCTCACTGTTGACGGCCGCCTGGAGGCGGGTGATGATGGCCAGGCCCGCACCCACGGAAGTCTCCGGGAGGATCACCACGATCTCGTCCCCGCCGTAGCGCGCGGGGATGTCCACGGCCCGCAGGTTCCTGCGCACCACACCGCAGACCTGCTGCAGGATCTCGTCGCCCACCAGGTGGCCGTGGCTGCGGTTGAGCTCCTTGAACCCGTCCAGGTCCAGCAGAACCACGCACATGGGCTTGTCGTAGCGCTCCGCGCGCTGGATCTCCTCGCGCAGACGGAGGAAGAAGTAGCGCCGGTTGTACAGCCCCGTCAGCTCGTCGGTGATGGCCAGGGTCCACATGCGGGACATCAGCTCGAAGTTGGAGAGGATCCAGGCCAGTTGCGCGGCCACCACGGAGATGATCAGCAGGTCGTCCGGCGTGAAGTCCTCCGATCCGGAGAGCTTGCCCACGTTGAGCACGCCGACGATCCGCTCCCGGGCGCGGATAGGGATGACCATGGCCGAGCGCGGCCGGAAGTTCTTGCGCCGGGAGGCGATCTTCCCGATGATCAGCCGTGGCCGTCCCTGCACGACCACCTCGCCGGCCGGCCCCTCGTGCAGGCCCACCCGCATGCCGGGCCGCACCTCCCGGTCCAGGCCGCGCGAGGCGACGATGGAGAGGGCGTCCTCCTGGAGGAGCATGATCGACCCCTGGTCGGCGCCCAGCCACCCGAGAAGACGGTCGAGGTAGCGCTCCAGCGTCCCCTCCAGGTCTCCCCCGGGCACGAGCTCGGCGGCGGTGTCGATGACCCAGTTGAGTGCGGCGTTCAGACGGATGGGTTCCAACCCACTGGTGGTATTCCCCCGCCCGCGCCGGGGTAGACATGGGCAAACGGCCCGGCCGCCGCGGCCTCAGGAGCGGACCCTGCAGCCTCAGGCCACAGGCTCGCCGGAGCGCAGATCGTCGGCGCTGACCACGGTGTTGCCGCCGAGGCGGCGGGCCCGCAGCAGCGAGTCCTGCGCCGCCGCCAGCAGGGCCGGGGGGCGGTCGCCGTGCAGGGGGAAGGCGGCCAGCCCCACGGAGACGGTGAGGTGCTCCACCAGGGACGAGCGCGTCACCCCCTCCTGGGTTTCTGCGGCGGCGCGGATCCGCTCGGCTACCCGGCTGGCCCTCGCCAGGTCGGTCTCCAGGAGGAGGACGGCCAGCGTGCCCCCCTCCAGCGGCAGGCGCAGGTCAACCTCCCGCGTGTGCCGGGTGACGATCTCGTGGACCATACCAAGGGCCGCCTCCGCCACCGCCGCTCCGTGGAGGCGCCAGCGCTCCTCGTACCCGTCCAGGTGCACCAGCAGCAGGGCCAGCGGGCGGCGAAAGCGCAGCGCGCGGCGGACCTCTTTGGACAGGTGTCGCTCCAGCTCCGCCGCTGGCTCCCCCGAGGGCTCACGCCGCGCCCACGCCTCCCGCGCCACTTCTACCAGCATGAGGTCGAACGCGGCGACCAAGCGGGCGTAAGGATCCCCCGACGCGGCTTTCAGGCGCGGACCCAGCAGGTGAGCCGCCTGTTCCCGCAGGGCCATCAGACCGCGCAGGATCTCGGGCAGGTCCGCCTCGCGCACAAGCAGTAGCACGCCCTCGCTGCCCGCCGCGGTGCGCAGCGCCGTCGGGTCTCCCGTCTGCAGGTAGCGGACCAGACCGTCGATGGCGGCGCGGCCGGCCGCCTTCAGGTCGTGAACGGAACGGTGGGCGAATGCCGGAGCCTGCCGACCCAGGGACCGCGCCCACCCCTCCGCCAGGTGATCCTGCTCTTCCGCCAGCAGCGCAGCCAGGTCGGCACTCACATGCGCCGGCCGCCTCAGTCCCCGGGGGAAGCTCTGCCCCGCCAGGCCATAACTACCGCTCCTCCGGCAGCACGAAGGTGTTGGAGGTCACGGCCAGCCGCAGCGTAGGCAGCTCCTGCACGGCCAGGGTGAACTGCGTCATGGCGATGAACCGCGGGAAGTTCTCCAGCCGGCGGAGGAAGGCCAGCACCCGGTCGAAGGACCCCTCGAACCCCAGCTCCAGGCGGAACTGGCGGTACGGCGGCGCCGGCTGCTGACCGGCAGCCTGCTGACCGGCAGCCTGCCCGGCGGGAGGGGCTGCGCCCGCCTGCTGCCCCGCCTGCGGCGCCTCCAGAGGGCCCGGGCGCAGCAGCGTCAGGGTCACCTCGCTCTCTGTGGCCACCGCCTGCATCTGCCGCAGCAGCGTGGGGATCTCCCGCGCCGGCGGCAGCTTGGCCTCGATGGCCGCAATGCGCTGCTGGCGCGCCGCGTACTCCTGTTCCAGCGCCTGCCGCTGCGCGGCCACCTGCTGCATCTCGGCCAGGCGCGCCTGCCGCTGTTGCAGGGTCGCGCTCAACTGGGCACGTCGCGCCATCAGGGGCGTATAGGCCAGGAAGTAGAAGACGGCGATGATGGCGATGGTGACCAGGACGCTGAGGAGGAGACGTTCTCTCCCGCTGAATCTCATGGGCGACCCTCCGGCACTTGGCTGGGGCGGACCAGACGGCCGTTCACTGAGAACTTGACCACAGGGGTGGTGCCGACGCGGTCGCGCTCCGCCGTGGTCAGGTCCAGCCCTTCAAAGATCCCGGCGCTCTCCAGGTTGTCCATCAGCCGGGCGACGGCCACGTAGCTCATGCCGTACCCCTCCAGGGAGAAGGTACGGGTGTCGGGCACGGTGAGGGTGGTCAGCCAGACGTCGCGGGGGATGAGCACCCGGATATTGGTGAGGATGGCCGAAGCTGGGAGCTGGGTGGCCAGCAGCCGGGCCAGGAGGTCCTCCTTCCGTCGCGCCTCCTCGATCCGCTTCTTCAGCTCCTCCACCGCCTGCACCTGGGGCTGGAGGCGGGCGATCTCCGCCTCGGTCTCCTTGACCCTGCGGTCGAGGGCGGCAACTGAGGCCTGCAGGCCCAGGTAGTAGACGAGCACGGCGACCAGTACCACCAGGGGGACCCCGATCTCCAGCAGCGGCCGCCCGCTGATGCGCCGGCGCGGCGCCCGGGGCAGCAGGTTGATCCGAATCACGCTTCCTCCCCCCCTCGTAACGCCAGTCCCACCGCCACCGACATGATGGGGCCCATGGCCGCCAGCACGTCCGGGGGAAAGACCGCGCTGTTCACCTGGAGGCCAGCGAAGGGATTGCCGATCTCTACGGGGATGCCCAGCTCCGCGGCCAGCACACGACTGAGGTTGCGCAGCCGGGCCAGGCCTCCGGTGAGGACGATCTGCGAGACCACGGCGGCGCGGGCGCGCGTCTGGTAGTAGTCCAGAGAGCGGCGGATCTCCGTAACCAGGTCCCCGATCTGCGGGGCGATAGTATCGTGGATGCGCTGCACGGTGAGGTCGTCGGGGATGACGTTCTCGTCCAGGATCTCGGCGCGCTCCTCCAGCATGGTCTTGGCCGTGGCCGCATCCACGCTCAGGGTCTCCTGCAGGGCGTGGATCAGGGTGTTCCCTCCCACGGGGATGTTACGGGTCAGCCGCAGGCGCTTGCCCTCGCTGATGACGATGTCGGAGGCCTCCGCCCCTAGGTCGATGTAGACCACCGTGCGCGTCTCCGCCCCGTTCGCGGCCAGGGAGCGAAAAAGGGCGAAGGACTCTACGTCCATGATCACCGGGGTGAGGCGCGCCGCCTCCACCGTCTCCACCAGGCGCTGCACCACGTCGCGGCGGGTGGCCACGACGATCACGTCCAGCATCTTGCGGCCGTCCTCGCTGCTCTCCCCCATGACCTGGTAGTCCATGTGCACGTCCTGCACATTGTAAGGCAGGTAGCGCTCCGCCTCGTAACGCACCGCGGCGGTTAATTCCTGAGAAGTCATGGGGGGAACGCGGACTTCGCGCACGGTGACGTTCTGCCCCCCGGCGCCGACGACCACGCGATCGGCGCGGATGCCCGCCTTGTCCACCAGCGCCCGGATCTGGGCGCCAACCTGGTCGGGGGCGACGGGAACTCCGTCACGGAACGCGGCGGCGGGCGAGGGAGCGCTGGCCATGCGGGCCAGGTGGAAGGTCCGCCCGGTGCGGGTCAACTCCACGACCTTCAGCCGGTCGCTGCCGATGTCCAGTCCTACCAGGGTCGGAGAGGGTTTGAAGAAGCCCATATGGCGACCGCCTTTCCGGTCTGTTGTGACCCTGAATAATTCGACAGCCAGGGCAAAAGCCCTGCGGCCCGGGCCGCTGCCCACACCCCTTCCCGCCGGGAGGAGCCACATTGGGCACTCCCTGCGGGGAGGGGCCGCACTGAGCATCCTACCCCGTGCCCGGTTGCGCTAGACGCTTCCTACTGTGGGGCGATGGTCACCCGGCCGCCCACGTTGACCGTGACCCGGCGCTGCTCGCCTGCGGGGCTGCGCAGCAGGACGGTGCCGGCATTGGGATGGCCGAACGGGGAGACAGTGAGGATGCCTCCGCCGAAGGTGGTGCTCTGGAGGTCCACGCCGGTGGGAAGGCGGCGGGGCGCGGAGGTGTACCCCGACCAGCTCCCCCGGCACCCGCCAGAGGGCGTCCACCTTCCCCCTTCCAGGTATTGAATCGCGTAGCTCTCCTCACCCGGGTCGAACACCACCCGCCAGCAGCGCCGCTCCGTCCGTGCCCGCTGCTCCACCCAGCGGATGTCCGTCCCCAGGGCTCGGGCCGCCCCGGCCAGCCGACGGTTGTAGACCAGCCCGCGCCCGGAGAGCGCCAGGGCCAGGGCCAGGCCCACAATCCCCACGGCCACGGCACTCTCCACCAGCGAGAAGCGTTCTGTTCCTCCTCTGGCAAACCAGACCTTCCCTCTCAAGCTGCGTATCCTCCAGGTGGTCGCCCTCCCTGCGGGAGGCCCTCTGCCTTGGCCCCTCGGTCCTTCCGGCACTTCACACCCCGCAGCGCACACACCTCCTACCAGTGGGCCAGCTCCTCCCAGAGCGGGCGGTCGTAGAGCACGTCGGGGGAGAGCCGGGGGAAGCGCGGGGCGGCGTATCCTCCGGGTGCTCCGTCGTCGGAAGAAGCGGCGACGATCAGCAGCTGGAACCCGTGGTTCGGTGGCGGCGTGTCGAAGGCCGCGGACCCTGGAGAGCGGGTGCCCAACCAGGCGCCGCACCCGGCCAGGTTCCCGGGGTTCTTCAGGCAGACGGTACGGGCCGCGTTGCCCGCCCCGCCCGTGGCCACGATGAAGTAGTCGAACCACATCCGGTAGGCCTCCTCGCTGCCGGAGGTGCAGGTGTTGGCGGCGGGAGGAAGACCGTTATCTGCGGGCCGCACGTAGATCCTGGCGTAGAAGGACCCCAGGGCCTCGCCATCCGCAGCCCGTACGTGGACTGGCGCGCTGGAGGTGCCCACGTCCAGGTAGGCCCGCCGGGTCCCCGGGGCGGCGGCGTCTTCGTCTACCCATCCGGGCCCGCCGTAGGCGGCGATGACCTCCCAGCCCCGGTTGGCCACGCAGGAGCCGCGAAGGAGCGCCCGATCGGCAGAGCGGACGGCGGCATCGAGGTCGGCGGAGAGGCGGCGGCGCAGCTCGGCCAGGGCGCGGTATGCGCCCGCCTCCGCCAGGTATAGAGCCTGGCTGCCGCGCCGCTGGTCAAGGGCGTGTACTGTCTCCCCCATAGTCGCCAGTACCAGCGCCGTCACCACCACCGTGAGGAGGAAGACGACCACCATGGCGCTGGCTAACGCTGCTCCCCTCTGCCCTCCACGCATCCGATGGCCGCTCCTGGGCTGCATCTCCGGCTCCCCGCAAGACTCTCCCGCTACTCCCGGTGCCACGCCCCTCTGATCAACGCCGAGGTCACGCGTGCCGCCGGCCGGTCCTCGTCCCGGAAGAACACCTCCACGGTGACCCAGCGCACCCGGTTGTCCTGGGCGACAGCGGCGTCTGTAGCGCAGTCGGGCGCATACCCCGGCTGCGTCCCGCACCCCGCCCGCGGCCACTCCACCGACCAGCAGGGAAGCAGCAGGTCCTCCTGTCCCCCTGATGCGGCTACCGCCTGCTCGTTCAGCGTCACCCGATAGCTGTAGGCTCCGTGGGGCGGGGCAAGCGCCGTCGGCGGCTGCGTCGCTACATCACAGAAGGCCTTCCGCCAGCTTGTCCGGTCGGGCCGTGCCTCCACCCGCGAGCGGATCGCCTCCATCTGCCGCGCCGCCAGGGCCGAGGCCACCGTCACCCGCCCACCCCACCCGGTGACGGTGAGCACGGTGACCAGGGCGCGGGTCGCCAGCAGGACCACTGTCGCCAGCAGCGTCAGGGCCACCAGGACCTCCACGATGGTGAAACCTGCCCTCCCCCGCACGGCCGCCATGCTGAAGCCGGCCCTGCGCCGCACGGCCCCCGTCGAGCCCAATCCCCCTTGTCGCACAGCCCTGTCCCACACCCCTGTCCCACACCCCTGTCCCACAGGCCCTCACCCGGGAGCATCTCCCGTACCTCATAACGGCAACCGGACCGGATCTTTCGGGGGTCTCGCTCTGGGGGACTTCAGCACCTTTCCGTCGAATCTCTGCCGGCGAGGATCTGCCCTCCCATGCCGCTGCGGTGCCTGCCCTTGCGCCCCGTGACGTTTCCCCCGCCCACCCGCTCCCTCACCCTCGCCCGGTGAGCGCAGCCGCAGACGACGGACCGCACCCGCACGCTGCCGGGCGCCGGTGGCTGGAGCCTGCCGCCGTCCTGGTCGTGGTGCTTGCGGTCTACCTGGCCGCCACGCCGCGCACCAACCAGGCCTACCGGCACTTCGTGTACATGGCCAGGGGCTTTCTGCAGGGGCGCGTGGACCTTCCGGGCGTTCCGGCCTACTACCACGACGTCATCCACCTGGGCGGGCGGACGTACGCGCCGTTCCCGCCGGTTCCGGCCCTCCTGCTCCTTCCTGCGGTGGCCCTGTGGGGAGAGGCGACAGACCAGGGCCGGGTGGGGCAGACGGTGGCGGCCCTGGCTGTCGCCGTCTTCGTTGCCGCTCTGCGGCGGATGGGCATCCCACCGGCTGTCCGCCTCTTCTGCGGCGCCGCTTTGGCCTTTGGCAGTGTCCTGTGGCCGGCAGCCGCCATCGGCACCACCTGGTTCTTCGCCCAGGAGGTCGTGGTGCTGGCCACGGCACTCCTGGTCTGGGAACTGGCCGGCGGCGCACGTCCATTTGTCCTGAGCGCCGTGGCGGTGGGAGGCTGGCTCACCCGCGTCACCGTCCTGCTGGCTGCACCGGCGCTTGGGCTGCTGCTCTGGCTGAGGCACCGACGGCCGGCGGCGGTAGTTGCCTTCCTGGCGGCAAACGCCGCGGGGGCGCTGGTCTACCTGACCTACAACCTGCTGCGCTTCGGCGACCCCCTGCAGACCGGTTACGGTATGCTGTCCATGGCCGCGCCCAATGCACAGGCCGTGGCGCGGTGGGGGTTCTTCAACCTGCGCTACGTCCCCCAGCACCTCTACGCCATGCTCCTTCGCCCGCCCGAGCTCATGCCCACCCCGCCCTACCTGCGGCCCTCCCCGTGGGGGATGTCCCTGCTCCTCACCAGCCCCTTCGTTGTCCGCCTGCTCTTCCCCCACAGCCGTGCGGGATGGGCCAGGTGGGCCACCCTCGTGGGCTGCATGGCCCTGCCCATGCTCCTGTACTTCTCCGTGGGGTGGGTGCAGTTCGGCTACCGTTACAGCCTCGACTGGTGGGTCTTCCTCCTGGTGATGCTGGCCGTGGCCCTGGGCGACCGTCCCCGGCCGGTGGATTACGCCCTGCTGGCGCTGTCGGTGGCGATGAACGGGCTTGGGGTCTACTGGGTACGGGTCCTGGGATGGTGAGGGCCGGCGGGGGCAAAGCGATGAAGCAGTTGCCAGGGACGTGGCGACAGATCGACGGCGACGAGCCGCTGGTGGCGGGTGCCCCCGCTGCGCCGGAGGTGCGCCTGTGGTGGGCGCTGGTGGTGCTGGCGGCGCTGGTGCGCACAGTGGTCATGCCCTACGGCGGCTTTCCCAGCGACATCGCCACCTTCAAGGGCTGGGCCGCGGCCCTTGCCCAGCGCGGCCCGCGGGGGTTCTACGGGACGGATTTCGCCGACTACCTGCCGGGCTACCTTTACGTCCTCTGGCTGATCGGCGCGCTGCACGCGCACCTGCGCTTCAATGACCAGGCGCTGCTATTCCTGCTCAAGCTGCCGGCGGCGGCGGCCGACCTTCTGGGCGCCGCGCTGCTGCGGCGGGTGGCCGGGCGGTTCACCTCGTCCCGCACCGCTCTCCTGCTGGCGGTCCTCTACCTCTTCCACCCCGCACTTGTCTTCACGGGATCCTACTGGGGACAGTCGGACAGCGCAGGCGCCCTGCTGGCCCTGGCCGCCCTCGCCCTCTTCCTTCGCGGCGACCCCCTGGCCTGGAGCGCGGGGGCCGCCGCCTTCCTGGTCAAGCCGCAGACGGGGCCGTTGCTCGCGGTGCTGGGGACGGCCCTGCTCCGCCGGACGCTGCTGCCGCCCGGCCGGACGGTGGGGTTCCGCCCGCGTCCGGACCTCGTCCTGGGCGCCGCGCTCATCGCCGCGATGACCACCGCGGTGCTGGGCGCGCCCTTCAGGGTGGGGCCGGGGAGGCTGGCCGCGCTGGTGCGCAACGCGCTCGGCGTCTACCCCTACGGCAGCGTGGTGGCCTTCAACCTCTGGGGCGCGGTGCAGGGCTTCTGGCGCAGTGACGCCGAGCGGCTGGCCGGGCTGCCTCTGGCCCTGTGGGGGAGCCTGTTCAGCACTGCGGGTGTGGCCGTGGTCCTGGCCGGGACATGGCGCCGGCCCACCGATCGCGGGGTGGTCCTGGCCGCGGCAACCGTGCTGGTGGCCACGTTCCTGTTGCCCACGCGCGTCCACGAGCGCTACCTGCTTCCTGCACTGCCCTTCCTGGCCCTTGGTCCGGCGGTGGACCGGCGTATGTGGGGACCCTACATCACCCTGAGCGGGCTCCTCCTGGTGAATCTGGTGTACGCCTACAGCCGGCCCTACCTGCAGACCTTCACCCTGCCAGCCTGGATCGAAGGGACGCTGTTCAGCGACCCGGCCACGCGGGCGTGGAGCGCCCTGGCCCTGCTTGGGCTCCCCTGGCTGCTCTGGATCCTGTGGCGTCCGCGGGCGCCCGGCCAGGTTTACGGCGCCTGGTAGGAGATGCCTCCGGCGGGGTTCACCGAGACGGAGCCACTCCCGGTGCTGTTCTGCACGACGACGGTGTAGGCGGTCGGCTGGCCCATCGCATCCACCGGGCGGCCGAAGGCGTCGAAGGTCACGGTCTGCGCGGCGGTTACCGTCACCCCGGAGGGGAGGGCGGCGTTCTCCACAAACCCTCCGCCGCTGCGGGCGATGAGGTAGGCGGAGGATCCTCCGGCGAAGGTCACGGTGTACGTCGCCCGCTCCGCCTTCGCCCGCTCCTGGGCCTGGCGCAGATCGGTGGCCACCTGGACGGTGCCGTAGCGCAGGCGTTGCTTCGCGGTGTAGCCCCGCCACCCGGTGAATGCCAGCGCCAGGAGCACGGCGGCCAGCCCCAGCGCCACGGCCAGTTCCAGGAGGCTGAACCCGCAGGCGCCGACTCGCTTCACGGGACTCCCTCGCGCCAGGTGGGCTTGACCCCGGCGAGGTTGTTCGCATCCACGCGAAACAGGCTCGCCGTGGGGAAGTACGGCGGGGAGAAGCCGCGGGCCATCCTGCGGTCGTAGCGGAAGTCCCGCCCGTACCCACTGCGCGGCGCCCCCGTGCGGGCGTCAAAGGTGCCGAATGCCCCGTAGTACTCTTCAATGATCCCACCCAGTAGGTGTACCTGCCCCTGCACCCGACGGGTGCTGTAGTTCTGGACGAACACGGCGCTGTTGTGGCCGTCGTCGACACCTGGCTCCCCGGCCATAAGCACGGCATGAATAACCAGATCGTCAGGGGATCCCACAGGGATCCGGATGTCATGGTTAGCTGAAAACAGCCCGAGCACGTTCAGCGGGTTGCTGTTGGGGTCGGCCGGGTCGGGAGGGCGCTCGTACCTCAGGTGGCCCGTGATGTCGATTCTCCCGTAGGGACACGGCCGCCGGCGAGGATAGCAGCCGGTCACTATGGTGGCCTGCTCCTTCTCCTCGAGAGTGCCGCCAAGAGCGCGGAGGTCTCCCTCCACGTAGACGAGCATGGCGTTCGAGGGATTGGGATCGACCTGGTAGCCCTTGGGCACGCCTCTGAAGGTGCGGGTCTGGGGGGAGGGCCAGGCGGTGTCGTTCACCGTCGTCGTCTGCGCCGCGCGGTCCACGATCACGGTGACCGTCCTCCCGCCCTGCACGAACCGGTAGAGGGCGCACCCATCCCTCGCGGTGCAGCCGGGCGACCCGGCGGTGACGGTGTTCAGGGTCAGGCTGTCCAGGTTCCCCTGCACCAGGATCGCGCCAGCCAGTGGCTCGTTGGGATCGGACCGACGGTTCCCGTTGTCATCCCGCACCGGGATGTAGATGCCCGGGGGAACGTCGTCGTCACCATCGTCGAGCTCGGGGATGACCCGGCGGATGCGTTCGTTCCACTCCTCCTGGTCCCATCCAGTCGGCCCAGCCATGTCGCCCGGATCGTGCCCGATGGCGATGGCCTTCTGGTTGAACGTAAAGCGAGGCACGACCACAACCGGATCGACTCCACGTTGAAAGTTTGCCGGGGGATTGTCCTGGTCGTCCGCAGGCGTGCCGTCGGGTTTCAACGGCGCGTCGATGCGCCGTCCCCGGGCATCCACGTTCTCGTAGGGGCCAGGGGCACACAGCCTCAGGTTGCTACCGGTGTTGTTGTACAGGGCGCATGGGCTGACGCTGGTAACCTGATCGGTGAACTTCGGGAAGAATGCAAAGCGAAATTCGTTGTCTGTTCCGCTCCCGTTGGTGTGCACGGGGCCGTCGAAGGTGGTCCTGCTGGTGAACCAGATGGGCGTCCCCAGGGGGCCGCCATCGCCGCCGGGCATGGTGTGGGCGTGGGTGAAGAGCGCGTACTTGGCAAAGTTCTCCCTGCGCACGGTGATGCTGAACCGACCCGCAAGGGTCACGCGACGCCGAAACTGCGAGGCGGCCTGGCCATCGCTGAAGACGCGGTACTCGAAGAAGAACTCGTACTCCTCCTGACCGGCCTCGGGACTGAGCTGGTGGACGAAGCACGGCTCCCCGGGAGGATCAACCTCTCCGGAGCAGGTCCACTTGCCGTCCCTGCGTCGGCGTGAGTTCTCTGCCACGGGCAGAAGCAGGACGGTAGCGCGGTAGCTTCCGGCACCCAGAGGATTCGCCGGGGGAGAGGCCACGCGCTGCGGGTCGGCCGGGGGCGCTCCTGACCCGGTCTGCGGAGGCATCCGCAGCTTCAGATGCGGGGTGGCCAGCCCCCAGTCCAGAGGGAAGACCGCCCAGTCGGTGTCGCTGGTAGCGGGCACGTCCAGCCGCTGCCCATCAACGATGAGGAAGCTCAGGATCCGCAGAGGGTTCTGGTCGCCCGGCCTGCCCCCTGCCCACAGGGTCTCCAGTACGGGTCCGTTCAGGGAGGTGTCAACCCGCACGGTAGGGGTGGCTGCACCGGTGTTCATCACCGCCATGAGGGCCGACCGGGCGGCGTAGGCGCCGCCCTCGGCGATGGTCATCGCCTCCGCTCCTCTGGCCCGCAGCGCGCTCAGCCCGACTTCCTTTCCGCTGAGGTACAGCACCAGCGCGCTGAGCACGGTGAGCACGAACACGACCGCCAGCACCCCCACCAGTGCCAGCCCTGCCTGGTTCTCCCCGCGTCTGGCCATCGGCTGCCCTCCGCTTATGGTACCGGTGAGGACGTCGGTTAGGGCGTGGGAGGCGGGTACGCCCGCAGGGCGGCGTCCGCGGCAAAGGTCCGGCTGACGTCGCCCACAGTGGTGACCACGGTCACCCGGACGCGGGCTATGGCCGAGAGGTCCGCGGGCGCTGAGCCCAGGGAAGCGCCTCCAGCCGTAAAGTACTCGAAGACCACCCCCGCACCGCCGTCTTCACGGACGATGTTGAACGCCAGAACCTCCGCCGGTGCCGCACCCACCCGCCGGGTGAGCGTGCCCGCGGCAGAGTCGTAGGAGAAGGTCACCGCATAAGGGCCGGGAGAGAACAGGGTGTCCCCGGGGACGGACAACGTAACTGCGTCCGGCCCCGCCGCAGTCACCGCCTGGGCCCACCGCGCCTCGGCCACAACGCTGTCGATGGCCGCCCGCACCTGGGCCTGGGCCTGGAGGAAGTCGTTGGTCACTTTGGCCGAGCGCCCTCCCGCCACGACGAGTGCGTATATTCCTCCCAGGGCCAGCGCCAGCAGCGCCAGGGCCATCACCAGCTCCACCAGGGAGAAGCCCTCCGCCAGGTGGATCCGATCGCGACGCCGCGGGTGGACTCCGTCAGCTGTCATCGAGGATCGTCGTCAGGGTCACCAGGGGGGAGCTTTCGGAGTCCCCGGGCCGGTAGACCCGTACCGTAACGGTGGTCAGGGTAAGCGCGTCGTCCAGATCCACATCCACCGCCACCTGGAAGACGTGCGGTGTGGGGTTGACCACTCCGTCGTAGGGGCTGGGCAAGGGCAACGACGTCCGGGGCAGGCCGGTGAACCCGACCATCGTGTAGGGGTTGGCGCTGGCCCGGATCTGTTCCATCACCTGCATACCCAGGGTGGTGGCCGCAGCGCGCTCGTTGGACCGCCCCGCGTGGGCCATCCCGGCGATGAACGCGCGCAGGATGAAAAGGGAGACCAGGGCCAGGAGCGATAAGGCCACGAGGAGCTCGACGAAGGAGAAGCCGATATGCGCGGTCGGCCGTCTTGATCCGCTCCTGCCCTCTCTCGCCAGGCCATCACTCACCATACAGGGTGCGGGGAAATTCCACGGTGACAAAGCAAAACCCTCTCCGTGGCACCGCGCGGAAAACTGCCCTGTCTGTGCTCCGGGGACGCTTCGTCTGATCCGAGTTGCAGGTCTTTGCCATGCTTATCTCGGCTGCACAGGGGAGGGCAGGAAAATCCGTCAGGCGACAGGTCACCCCTCTGTCAGGCTGGATGGCTGTTCGTCGTTCGATTGGGGGAGCAACCTGTGGAGGTATCCGCCGACGCGCGCTATCCGCCCCCGGGGAGGCGGCGAAGGCGCCGCCACAGAAGGCGACACCACAGGCGGACCAGCTCAATGCAGGCGCGCAGCAGGACGCGCAGGCTTCCCCCGGTCTGCTGTCCCCACCGCCGCGGCAGGTGCGTCACCGCCACCTCCACCATGACCGCCCCAAGGCGGCGCGCCTGCGCCAGCAGCTCCGCGCTGATCACTGCCCCGTGTGCCTGCAGGTCCAGGGCCTGCACCAGCGACCGCCGCATCAACTTGAACCCACAGTTGGTGTCGCGCACCACCACTCCCAGCAGCGCCCACACCAACACCCGCCAGACCGCCGCGAAGAGGCGCCGTGGCGCCGGGTCGGCGCGCGACCGCCGGTAGCCCAGCACCAGGTCGGCGCCCGCCGCCGCCTCCACCAGCCGCGGCAGCTCTTCAGGGAGGAACTGCCCGTCGGCGTCCAGCAGGAGGATCCACTGGTGCCGCGCCGCCGCAAACCCGGTGCGCAGGGCCGCGCCGTATCCCCGGTTGCGCGCATGGCGCAGCAGCCGCAGGGACGGCACCTCCTCCCCCAGGCGGCGGGCCACTTCCGCGGTCCGGTCGGTTGAGCCGTCGTCGACCACCAGGATCTCGTAGTCCGCAGCGACGCCGCTGAGTACGGGAACCAGCGCGCGCACCGTGCGCTCCAGGTTGGCCTCTTCATTGAACGTCGGTAGCACTGCGCTGATGGTGGGACGGCCGACGCATGGGGCAGGGGGCTCGCTTACAGCCACGTGCCCAGCCACATCAGGCGGTAGAAGCGCCCCGGGGCCAGGGGCAGCGCTGCCAGGACCGGGTAGTAGGCAGCAAACCAGGCCACAGCCACCCCCAGGTACAGGAGCGGCACTGCTGGACCCAGGGTGACCCGCAGGCGGGCCAGCACGGCGGCGGTGGCCATGACCATGAACGGCAGGGCGGGCAGCATGTGGTAGAGGAAGAGCGCCCGGCCGATGAAGGCGTAGGGCAGGTAGCTACCCAGGAAGCCGACGACGATAAACACCGCGCCGGGGTCCCGCGTCCGCACCGCGTGCCAGGCCACGAAGACGAGGGCGCCCAGGCTGAACCACCACAGGGCGGGGTTGCCGATGGCGACCACGCCACGGTAGACGCCGGGGGGCGCCTCGACGAACTCATACCAGATGGGGCGCAACAGCAGCGGCCAGGACCACCACTGAGACTGGTAGGGGTGCGTGGCCGTCAGGCCGGCGTGGAAGCGAAACATGAAGACATGGAACTGAACCAGGTCGCGGGGCGAATGGCCCAGCAGGTACGGCGTCCACGCCGCCAGGTACACGGCGGCCGGGACCACCGTGTAGGCGACGACCAGGTGCAGCCAGTGGCGGCGCCTAGGAACGGTCCAGCGGTCCTGCCCCAGCAGGATGACCAGGTAGATGGGGATGGCCGCCAGCGGGGCCAGGCCGGTCCACTTGGTGGCCACCGCCATCCCCGCCGCCAGCCCGGAGAGGTAAGCCCATCCCGGCCGGCCACGCCGCAGGTAGCGCCAGAAGGCCCAGTAGCTGGTCACCAGGAACAGCGCCAGGAAGATGTCCGGTTTGGCGATGCGGCTCTCCACAAAGGCCAGCCCGTCCACCGCCAGGAGCAGCGCCCCTGCCAGGGTGGCGAAAGGCACCCGCAGCACCTCGGCGATAAGCAGGGCGCAGAGCAGAACCAGTAGCCCGCCGGCCAGGGCGCCGGCGAGGCGCCAGCCGAGGGGCCGGTCGCCGGCAGAGCGGATGCCCAGGGCGATGATCAGCTTGGACAGCGGCGGGTGGGTGATCTCCTCGGTGACCTCCTGCCCGTGCAGGTACTGCCTGGCGGCCTTGGCGTAGTAGATCTCGTCGAAGACCATGCGCGAGGGGACGTCCAGCCGGCCGACCCGCAGGGCGGAGGCGGCGATCACCAGGAGGACCAGCAGCGCGGTGTGCCGCACGTCAGCGGATCTTCATCCGGGGTGGCTGCGGGCCTTGGAAAAGCGGGCGGCTGTCAGGGTCGACATCCCGGCAGATTATACCCACCCGGAGAGCCGCCCGCACCCGCGCCACCATCTCCTCAAGCGCTGCCGCGTCGGTCACGCGCCCATCGGGCCCAAACAGCGCCGCCTCTACCACCGTGGTCAACACCTGGACCTCCGGTCCGCCGACCATAGGAGCCACGCGTGCGGCAAACTCCCGGGGGGTCTCAGCCGCCCTCCGGCGTAGTCCGCGTCGGGCCAGCAGGCCAAGCATCTGCCCGTATGCCCTCAGGACAGGATCCGCTGGCTCCGGGCCGGCCCCGCGTCGGGCGCGCACCGCTAGCAGCGCCACCGCTGCGGCGACACCAGCCACGGCCATCCGGGAGAGCGCCCGCCCCGCGGACGGGAACACGGTAGCCGCCCACCCCGGCGGGGTGACCGCGGCCAGGCGGGCGCTGAGGTAGCGGGCGAACCCCTCCCACCCCCAGCGCGGTACCGCAGGGTCGCCCAGTGTCGCCGGGTCGGGGAAGCTGGGCGTGGGCTCGAACTCCACCCACCCGACGTCGGGGAAGAACACCTCCACCCAGGCATGGGCATCGCTGTTGCGTACCTCCAGCAGGCCGGTAAAGGGGTGGAGGGTCCCGGGCGTGTAGCCGGTGACCAGTCGGGCGGGGATGCCCACGGCGCGCAACAGCACCGCCATGGCGCTGGCAAACTGCTCGCAGTACCCGCGGCGCTCCTCGAAGAGGAAGTAGTCTACCGCATCACCGGGACGGCGCTGCGGGCCGATGGTCAGGTCGTAGCGGTACTCCCTCCACAGGTACCGGTTCACTGCCACCACGGCGTCGTAGGGGGTGGCCGCCTCTGCGGTGACCGCACGGGCCAGGGCGACCACCCGAGCCGGCAGGGTCGGGGGAAGCTGCAGGTAGCGCTCCAGAATGAGCGGCGGGTACCGGACTCCGGCCTGCCGCAATTGCTCGGGTGTAGCCTCCAGAGGGCGGGAGACCACCGTGTAGATCATGCCGCGGTCCAGGGTGAAGGGCAGCCGCACGTTGCTGTAGCGGTCCACATAGACGCGGCCCCCTGGCAGGTAGATCTGCTCCACCTGCGGCACGGCGAAGGCCACGTTAGGCTGCTCCTGCTGGATGTAGAACGTCTGCACCAGGCGGCGGGAGCGGCCTCGGTAGGCGTAGATGTCGTCCTGACCGTGGGTGAGGTTGATGGGGGGCACGGCGGCGGAGTGCTGGCGGACGCGGTGGTCGTGGATACGCCAGCCGGTCCCGGTGTAGACGTCGAAAACCAGCCCCCGCCAGTTTCGCCGCTCCGCGGTGCGCACGCGCAGCACCACCTGCTCGTTCAGCCGGCCGCGGAGGCGCAGGTCCACGCTGGGCCCGAACCCAAAGTAGCCCCGGGGGTTGAAAACCTGAGTGCCCTCGTCGTTCCCCGCCGGGTAGGCGGGGTTGACGATGCTCCCCTGCAGGCGGTCGCCGATGGGGACGGTGGGCGTAAACGGGAGCGCGGTGATGAACAGGCCGGGGAACCGCGGGGTCAGGAGGAAGACCACCCCGGCGACGGCGAGCAGCGCACCGAGCTGTCCCACGGCCAGGGGGACGACCTCCCCCCGCGCCAGCGGCAAGCGCGGCGAGGCCGGAGGTCTGTCCCCCTGTCCCCGGCCGGATGCCGGGCCCGCTGCAACCCCGCCGGCAGCAGCCAGACCGGCTTCGACTGTGTTGTAGACCAGGGCCACCGTGGCAGCCAGCGCGTAGGGGACCAGGAACAGGCCGAAGGTGACATCCACGCTGAAGGCCGCCGCCACCGCCATCAGCACCACCGAGGTGAGCAAACTGAAGAGCAGGTCGCGGCGGCGTGGCAGGTCGAAGCTGTGCAGGGTCTGCAGCCAGAGCAGGAAGACGGTGAGCGGGATGCTGGTATGGTAGGGGTCCTGAGCGAGCGCCCGGAGGAAGGCCCCCGCCGCGGCCAGACATCCTGCGGTGAGGGCCAGCTTCACCCAGGTGTTGCGGCGCCGGCGACGGGTCCATGAGAACAGGAACCCCAGGACAACCAGCGCGGCGATCTGGTAGCGCAGGGGGCCGAAGTCCTCGTGCGCGGTGATGGCAAAGACGCTGACCACTACCGCCAGCGCAGTCCAGGCGCGCAGCGCCGGTGAGCCTTCGTCCCCGATGCCGTGGGGGGATGCGCCGCGCCGCAGGCGCGTTATCAGACCCACCCCTGGCAGGCGCACAATCAGCGGGCGCACCGGACCCCTCCATCCCGATCGAACTCCCAGCCGGCCGCAGACCCCGCAGGAGCCACCAGCACCACCGGAGCTATCGGCGGCGCGGGAAGCTGCGAGGGACCCGACGGGCCGCTCGCAGCGATCAGCCGTGCGCTTCCGGCGGGGGAGGGGGTGTTTATACCAGCCGGTAGGGTGCTTGTGGCGGTCGGGAGGCTGGTTACGGCGACAGGTGCACTCCCGCACAGCCGCGGGCTGATCCGGGCCAGAGCCTGAGCCAGCGTCGGACCGTCAGCGCGCAGCCGGGCCAGGGCATCCCAGATCTGCTCCCAGGGGCCACAGATGGCGGCCGGGCCGTCCTGTCCGCACCACAGCAGGGTCACACGCCAGTCGCGGCGCAGGGCGGTCCAGGCGATGGAGGCGGCGGCCCGCGCCGCAGCGTCCAGGTCCGCCTCGGCCTGCCTGCGGTCCGTGTCCACGACAATCGCCACCTCGGGAGCCTGCGGGGCGGCAAACTCCTTGACCAGCAGCCGGCGGTGCCGGGCCGAAGAGCGCCAGTGAATGTGGCGCGCCGGGTCGCCTGACTGGTACTCCCGGATGCCGAAGAGCTCCTCGCCGCGGCGGCGCTGCGGGTCCTGCGGCCCTCCATCCGCGCAGAGGCCCACCGGCAGGTGACTCAGCCCCTGATAGCGGGGGCGGACCACCACCTCGGCCCGCCCGGGGAGCTCCCGCTCCGCGCGGAACATGCCCAGCAGGCCCAGGGAGATGACCCGGAGCTTCAACGGATAGACGCCGCGCGTTGGGGCGGGCAGGCGGATGGAGGAGTGCTCCCCGGTTCCGGTTCTCATCACCGGGAAGAAGACCTCGCCCCGCCGCCCGCCGGCCGCTGCCGCCAGGCGGAGGAAGCGGACCGACCGGTCGGCGCGCACCCGGAGCAGCAGCGTGACCGTCCCCTCCTCCACCGCAGGAGAGGCGACCGCTTCCTCCACCCGAATTGCCCGCGTGCCCACAAGGGCAGTCGCCGCGCCCACCACCACTACCGCCACCAGGAACGCGGTCAAAAAGAAGAGCCAACCCGCCATCAGGTTGGTGGCCAGCAGGAAGAAGAACCCGCTGAGGGTCAGGGCGGCCGCGCCCTCAGGTGTCGGCCGCAACGACGGCACCCGCATCCGGCACCCCTTCAATGCTACATCCACCGAAAATATACCCACACAGGCGACGGCGGCCCCAGGTGCCGCACGGACGGACCTGAGAATCACTTCTTGAGAGCTTGAAGTGGCCTGGCGAGGCCCATGCGTGCTAGCATAGCCGGGGTGGTCTGATGGAGATCAGCCCTGAGCAGGCTTGCGAGCTGAGACGCGTCGCCGAGCGGCATGGGCTGCGGTTGATCGTGGCCTTTGGGTCCCGCGCGACAGGTCGAGCCCACGCGGGCAGCGATCTCGACCTCGCCGTCCTGCCGAGGCCGGGGAAGAGGATCTCCATGCGCGCATTCGGCGAGCTGGCCGCGGATCTCTCGCGGGTGTTTCCACAGGTCGAAGTCGACCTCTCGCTCATCCCGTATGCCGACGCGCTGTTCCTGAAGAAGATCTTCGAGACGGCGGTGCTGCTCTTCGGCGAGGAGACCGACTTCCGTCGCTACCGCGTTTACGCCTTCCGCCGCTTCAGTGAATACCAGCCCTACCTCCAGCGGGAGGCGCAGGCGGCCAGGGCGCTCATCCACCGGCTCCGCCATGCCGGTTGACCGGGACGTCGTGGTCAGGAAGATCACGCTCATCGGCGAAGACCTGCTCCGCCTGCGCCCGCTGGCCGAGCTCTCTCCGGAGGAGTACCTGTCGCGCCTCGAGAGTCAGCTGGCCGCCGAGCGGCTGCTGGAGCGGATGATCGGGAGGATGCTGGACGTCAACTATCACATTGCGCTGGAGACACGCGGCGTCGCTCCGCGCGACTTCTTTGATTCCTTCCTCAAGCTGGCCGAACTGCAGGTGCTGCCGCCCGAGTTTGCCCGCCGCATCGCCCAGGCCGCCGGACTGCGCAACCGGCTGGCCCACGAATACAACGAGATCGATCCGGGCAAGGTCCACCAGGCCGCCCGGGCGGCACTTGCCGACATCCCTCTCTACCTGGAGCACGTGCAGCGGTTTCTTGACTCCCTGCCGCATCGCTGACCCCGGCCGACAGGCGGAAGGGCCGGACCGCAGGGCGGCTCACGGAGGCGTTCCGAGAAGGAGTAGAGGCACGCCTCCGCGAATCCGGGTGCGCAAGATGGGAGTGGCAGCGATCCGCCCCGTGAGCCCTTCCGTTGCCCCGCCCCTCCCACCGCCCGCAGATGGCCCCTGAGACCGGCACTGACCCCCACGTGGTCGCCTGGCTGCTCACCGGCGGGGTGAAACGCCAGACCCTGGTGAAGCTTGCCGGCCGCCTCGGCCTGACATTCCCCGGCACCCGGTTGAGCACCCTGCCTCCCGATGTGATCGCCGACGCCCTGGTGGACCGGTGGGACGAGCCCGATGTCCGCCGCGCCGTTGTCGAGGTCCTGAACCGATCGCTGCCGGACGAGCGTGCCGGTGTGGCCCGTGCCGGCACCGACGAGGAGGCGCTGAAGAACCTCGTCCGGGAGGTCATCCACGCCTCGGACCCAGGCCGCCTGGACGGGCTGATCTGGGCCCTGGCGCAGAGCCCCCACGAGGTGCCCCGGGGGCTGGCCAGGGGCCTTATCCACTCCCTCGAGCACATGGCGCTGCACCAGGAGGTCTCCTCCGCCTACGCTCAGGTAGATGACGCGGAGTCCGCCCACGCCGAGGCCCTGACCGACCTGCGGGTGACCCGCCAGGAGTTGCGCCGCTCTGAGCGCGAACGCGACCGGCTCGCCCGCTCAAACGCCGACCTGAGCCGCAGGCTGGTTCAGGCAACGGCAGAGCTGCGGGCGGCCGCCTCGGAGCGGAAGGCGCTGCAGCGTGAGCTGGCCAGGCTCCGCCGTCAGCTCGACGAGGCCCGGGAGGCCGTAGCCACCCGCCTGGCCGGGGCAGCAGAACTGGCCCGCCTGCAGGAGGGATTGGAGGCCGCGCGTCAGGCTGAGGCCACCTGGCGCGCCCGGGTGGACGAAGTCGACGCGGAGCGCCGGCGGCTGCTGGCGGATCTCGAGGAGATGAGCCGCTGGCTCCACCGGCTGCCTGGTCGGCGGGAGGACCGCGACGTGCGTGTGGCAGTATTCCTGGACGGCGAGAACCTGCTCTACAGCGCCCGGGCGGCCTTCGGCGAGCGTAGCCAGGTTTCCCTGAGCCGGATCCTGGCTGCGGCCACGCGCGACCGTACCCTGACGGAGGCAGTGGCCTACGTGGGCCGCCTCCCGGTGGAGGGCGTCTGGGAGCCGCCGCAGCCGACCCTGGCCGACTACCAGCCGCCCTACCGCGTCCGCTTCCAGCGTCCCATCAAGCGCGAGGGCGCCACGTGGAGCGGCAACTGGGACGTGGGCATCGCCGTGGACATCCTCACCCGCGCGGGCGGGGTGGATGCCATCGCACTGGCCAGCGGCGACGGCGACTTCCTGCCGCTGCTGGTCTACTGCAGGCGGCATGGGATCCGCACCGAGGTGCTGGCCTTTCCGGGATCCGCTTCCAGCGCCCTGGCCCTGGCCGCCGATCACTACCAGGAACTTGGCCCCGACGTCCTCTGGGCGGCCGAGGAGGTGTCGGGAAGCATTCCCACGAGGTAATGCTCCTTACCCGTCGCTCTCCCACACCAGGGGCATCTCCCACCTGGTGTCCGGCGGTGACCGACCAGGTTGCCAGCAGCGCTGAGGTCAGGGGCGGCCGGCCGGGGCGTCCAGCGTCGGCGGGGCCGGGACCTCCTCCAGGAGCGTCCGGATAATGCCGGCGGCGGGGCCCGTCTCCGGCCGGACGAGCATCCGGTGGGCGAGCACGGGGACCGCCAGCGCCTTGATGTCGTCGGGCAGCACGAATTCCCGCCCGGCGGCTGCCGCTCGCGCCTGCGCCACCCGCAGGAGGGCGATCCCCGCTCGCGGGCTGCACCCCAACACCACACCGGGCGCGGTGCGCGTGGCCGCGAGAATCTGCAGGGCGTAGCGGCGCACTGCCTCGCTGACGAACACCGCGCGCACCTCCCGTTGCATGGCCACCACTCCCTCGGGAGTGAGCACCGGCGCCAGATCGTCGATGGGATGGCGCGCCACGTGCGTGCCCAGCATCTGGAGCTCGTCCTCGAAGCCGGGGTAGCCCAGGGAGGTGGCCACGGTGAACCGGTCGAGCTGCCCCTCGGGCAGAGGGTAGATGCCGTGGTGCTCCGTGGGGTTGAGGGTGGCCAGCAGGAAGAAGGGCTGGGGGAGCGGATGAGTGCGGCCGTCCACGGTCACCTGGCCTTCGTCCAGCGGCTCGAGGAAGGCGGCCTGCGTGCGCGGGGTGGCCCGGTTCAGCTCGTCGGCCAGGACCACGTTGGCGAAGATGGGCCCGGGGACGAAGCGTAGCTCCAAGGCCCGCTGGTCGACTACGGAGCTGCCGGTGATGTCAGCGGGCAAGAGGTCGGGGGTGCACTGGATGCGGGAGACCTCTCCGCCGATGGAGCGGGCCAGGGCCCGCGCCAGCATCGTCTTGCCTACCCCGGGGACGTCCTGCAGGAGGACATGCCCGCCGGCCAGCAGCGCCGTGACCACCAGCTCCACGGGCTCGCGCTTGCCGACGATGACGCGCTCGATGTTGTCGACGAGGCGCCGGGCGTCAGTGGCAACCCTCATGGGCGAGGTCTCCTTCACCACGTAGACTGGCGGGGCGGGCTGGCTCCGATCAGCCGGCTCTGCTCCGACCAGAAGCCGGCGGCCCCTGAATTCTATGCCCAACGGGCCGATCCTTTCTGTCGGGCCCAGGGCGTGGGGACGCCGGCGGTATCCCCACCGGACTCCCGCGGCTCGGATCGGGCGTCGTGTTATGCTTGAAAAGCTACTGGGTGCCGGTTATCTTGCGTGGCAGGCGGCATCCGAGGAGAGGCGGTGCTGGAGGCGAGGGTTGGGCGGCTGGAATCGTCACTGCAGCGCCTGGCAGAGGCGCTGGAACAGCTGGCAGTCCGTATGGACCAGCTGGCAGCTCATGTCGATCGCCTCGCCCTGCGTGTCGACCGGATAGACCAGCGGCTTGCGTGGCTGAGCGGCGATGCCCTGGAGCGCCGGTATCGCGAGCGGGCTCACAGCTACTTCCAGGGCATCCTCACCCGGATCCAGGTGGTGCCGGCTGACGCAGAGCGCGCAGCAAGACGGGCTGCGCTCCTTGAGCGCGCCATGGAGGTCCCCGTCATTCCGGCGGTGGCGGGAGAGCAGATCCTGCCAGATGCCGAAGCGGAGGCCAAAGCCGCACGTGTGTGGTGTGTCCTGGACGGGAGGGCCGAACCGCCGCCAGCCTAAGGCGATTACCCGTCACCGGCGACGTCTCTTCCCCCAGGTCCAGACATTGTGCACCCAGTAGTTGAACACGCCTCCTGTGCCGATCGCCACAAGGTTAGCAAGAAACAGCCGGGTGCCGAGAACCTCGACCAGTACCGTCAGGACAGCCAGGTAGATGAGGTTGCCTCCGCCGGTGGTCACGTAGTAGCGGACCAGACGCCCCGCAACCACACGCAGGTCGGACGAGCGCCGGTCCGACCACGTGAAGAAGTTGTTCAGGATGAAGTTCGTGAACGTGGACAGCGCCGCAGCCAGGACACCTGCGAGCGTGGTCTGGAGATACAGACCGGCCGTGCTCGCCCAGACAACCAGTGTGTTCACGCCGACCCCGGTAACGCCGACCAGGAGAAATCGCACGGGCCGCACGTCCAACACTGTCAGCCAGCGAACGGTGGCCTGTACGGTGGGCACCAGTCTTCTGGGATAAGCCAAGGTCAGAGTCCCGTTGCCTTCCCGGCCGGCCGTCTGCACGGACTTACCGCTGCGAGGTGAGGACAGCAGACGCTGCGGCCTCCTTCCCCGACCTCTCCAGCGCCACTGCGATCCCTGCCAGGGTCCAGAAAACGTTGGCCGGGCCGATGTGGCTCCAGGCGGACTGAAGCCACAGGAAGTATCCGGCCAGACCGGCCAAAATCCCTGCAGCCACGGCCCTGTGCTCGCCGCTGTGGCGGACGGCTGCGAGGAGCGCCTTGAGGACCACGGCCCAGATCCACAGGTACGCAGCCAGCCCGAGTAGACCCGTGCTGAAAGCTATGTGCAGGATCTCATTGTGAGCGGTGTCGATACCCGACAAGGCAAATCCGTAGATCTCAAAGTATTCCTTTGACCCGATGCCGGGCAGCCGTCCGGCGAGATTAGAGAACCCCCAGCCAAAGATCGGACGCTGGGCGATGAGGGGGAGGATATTCTTCCACACAAACAGCTTCATCCGCAACGACCCGTCCTGAGAGCTGACCCCTCCCCTCGCCCGGCCCATCAGTTCCTCTCCGGGTCCCGTCAGGGTGAGCAAGGCAGTCACCGCCGCCAGGACACCAGCCACCAGCACCAGGCGCTTCCACGGACGTGGAAGGCGTGGGGGAACCACCAAGAGCATCCCTACGGAGAGGACCAACCCGGCAAAGGCAGCGCGGCTCGCCGAAGCAAGCAGTGCTGCGTAGGTCCCGGCGAGAGCGGTAAGCAGAATATAGCGGGCGCACCGGCGATCTGAAGCCAGTACGAAGGCGATGATGACCGGCAGAACAAGCAGTGTGTAGCCCCCCAGAAAAATAGGGTTCCCCAGCGTGCCAAAGCTGCGCCAGCCGTGGTAAGGAAGATCCGCGGTTGGCAGAGGGAGAATACCGAAAAACACGCCGGGGTCAACGGCGCGAAATCCCAGCAGGCGTAAAGGGTCGGCGCCATAGAACTGTCCCACCGCCACGGCCGCGATCACAATCGCGCCCGCCAGACCGCCCCTGAGCACAAGCTTTGCACTGTCGGGTCTCAGCCGCGCTGCGGCCCAACCCATCAGCACATAGACGACGTAGATCAGGAGCCCGTCGCCGCGGCTGCGGGAGGGGACGAAACTGAGGAAGGACCTGGGCGACAGCACGGTCGCCAGAGAGGCTGCAAGGATGAAGACGATGAGGGGCAGGTCTAGCCGGGACCGAGAGGACAAAGCCCCTCCCCGCCAGAGGAAGTACAGCCCCAGTACCAGGACGAGCCCGGAAAGGAGCGTAAGGTCTGCCTTCATGTCATTGGTGGGCATGAGGGGGACCAGAGCTGAAAACGCCACGATGCCCACCAGGACGGCCACCCTTCCCAGCGACTGAACGTGCGTATGCGTTTGGCTCTTCCAGCCTTTGGAAACTGCCACGGGAGACTGGCCAGCCGGCGTGCTCGCAGGCAGCATGCTCTCCACAGTGACTTGCGGTTCAGCCATGCCGGTCCCCCTGCGCGGAAGCAGGCGCAACCCCGGGCCTGACAAGTAACCGCAGGTACTCGACAATAGTCCGGGCCAGCCGAATCTTGCTTCTCCCCTGCTTGCGGTCGTAGCGCAGCCGCAGAGGAACCTCTGCGATCTTTGGATGGAACACGCTCAACTTCACCAGCAGTTCTGGCATCACCGCGAACCCCCGTGTCGCAATGAGGCTGCTACCATAACGCTCGACTGCTGCCTGGAGGAGGCGGGCGCGGTACATCCGGAAGCCGGAGGAGTAGTCCCTAACGCCGCGCAGACCAAACCGAACGGCCAGGAGGATACGGGCACCGCGGCTGAGGATGCGGCGCAGTACAGGCACACCCAACTGGTCGGCGCCCGCCACATAGCGTGAGGCAACCACAACGTCCGCCCCGCGCTCGAGTGCTGCCACCATGCCGGGAATGAGTTCAGGAGGCTGAGTGTTGTCCGCGTCCATGGTGACGATGGCATCATCCTGCCCCGCCAAAGGGAGGACCCAACGAAAGGCTGCGAGCAGGGCAGCCGGCAGTCCATGATTGTGGTCGTGCCCGAGAACCCGGATGGGAAGACGTGCGGAGAGGGCAGCCGCCACGCTCCTCGTTCCGTCAGTGCTGCCGTCATCCACCATGACAACCCGGTACGGCTGGCCCAGGCCATTCATGGTCCGGGCGATCCCTTCCCCTAATGCCGGGAGATTTCTGGCCTCGTTGTACGCAGGGAGGACAATCCAGATCACGGCGCAGCGGAGGCCGTCCTAACTCTGGATTTCAGGAGAAACAGGTATACGCGGTGGAAATCCCGCCCCCACGTCTCGATGAAATAGGGACCGAGTATCTCGTTGAGCCGGCTCCGCGCCGGATAGCCCAGCGGCAGCGTGGCCACAATCCAGAGCCGGGGGTGGCGCCGGGCCATGGCAGCAATCTTCTCGGCGCCCAGCACGGCTTGAGCGCCTGTGACATCCGTCTTGAGAACTTCGCCAGGATCCATGGCGAGTGATTCGTTCTTGTAGGAAAGATAGTAGCGCATCATCTCCCTGCCGATCGCGGGCACGAACAGAAGTGCATCATCCGGCTTGATGCTTGCCTCAAGGTAGCGGGAGGCTGCACGCCAGTCGCTGTATCCGGGTACTCGGTAATACTCCGCAAGCACCGGGACAGAGAACGACACGGGCAACAGCAGCAGACCCACCACTGCCAGCCAGCGATAGGACGAAAATCCCGCCGCGAGGTAGTAGATCCCGGCAGCCAGGGCAATGGCAAATACCGGCTCCAGGAACGAGAAGTACCGAGGATAGAAGATGTTCCACTTGATTGAGAAGGCGAAAGCCAGGATGACTGGAACTCCTCCCCACGAGGCGAGGAACCACGCGGAGGATGTCGCAGCTAAGATGGACAACCCATAGGCGGCCAGCAGGAGAAACGGTAACAGCAAAGGAGCGAGGGTGACGAGATCGGCCCTTCCAACCGTGAAGTAGGTCCCCATGCCGAACAGGCGGCCGCCAAAAGCCAGAAAACCCAGCAGATCTGTGATGGTGTGATAGGTAAGCGGAGGTCGGAACTGGGGCCAGCCGCGACCGGAAGCGACCTGCTGCGCCACCATGGGCACCCACGGCAGGTAGAGCACGCTAATAGCGAGTAGACACGTCGCCCAGGCAATCATCTTTCGCCGAGAGGTGTGCGTAGCGGTCAGGTACACTGCGTGCGCGGGAAGCATGAAGAAGGCAAGGTAATGCGTGTAGAGGCTCAGTACCGTTGCGAGACCGTAGAGGGCAAGCCACCCGCGGCGATCCCCATCGAGCCATTGCAGGAGGGCCCAGGCGCCCAACCAGATCCACACACCCAGCCACGGATACATGCGCACTTCCTGCGTCGCTTGGATGTGGAAAGGTGACGTGGCGACGATCAATGCCGCTATCAGGCCCACTGCCGGTGAGGCGAGGCGAGCCGCCACCAGGTAGGTAAGAAAGACTGTAGTGAGACCTCCAAGTATGGAGAGCAATCGAAGCGCGACCTCACTGCTGCCGACAGCCGCCATCCACAGACGGAGCGTCGCGTAGTAAAGCGGAGGATGGGTGTCGTGTTGGCCAATCAGCCGCGTGATGCCTGAAAGCGTGTGCCGGGCTACGAAAAAGCTGTAGAGTTCGTCAAAGGACAGGCTCTTCGCTTCAAGGGCATAGAGGCGGAGAACCAGCGCAAGCAAGAGAACACCGGCCAGGGCGCTGACTTGAGACTTTAGCCACAGGGCGGGAGCCGCACGCGTTGCAGGAATGATAGGAATCACCGGGTCGCCGGAGTGAAGCGCTGAGAATCCCAGCGGAACACGTAAACGTAGCCAAAGCCGACGCCGGCAGCCTCACGAAAACTGCCGGGCACCTGCTGGAGCAGCTCATGGCGCCCCTCTACCCCAATCGGCGCCGCGGCGACGATCCACAAGCGAGGGTGGCGTAGGGCGAGCGCGGCAATCGCTCTGCTATCAGCCTCCACGCGGAAACCCACTACTTGCCTCCCCTTGAGGATTTCGCGCGGGTTAATCGAGACCGTAGCCTGATCTCCATGGAAATAGTACTCGAATGGCAGGCGGGTGAACGCGGGCATGAACAGCAGTACGTCCTCCCGCGAAGCATGTTGGCGAACGTATGCGGCCGCTGCACGCCAGTCATGAGTCGGCGGGGCAGTGAAGTAGGCGAAAAGAGCAGGAATAGTATACGCCCCTAGAAACGCGAGCAGCCCGGCTGCTGCAGCTACGGGCCTGATGTGCCGCACCGTATGGACCGTCTGCAGAATCCCCGCAGCGACCAGCACAGAGAAGAAAGGCGTCAAGAAGGAGAAGTAGCGCTTCTGGAAGAAATTCCACTGCAGTGAGATGAGCGCCACTATTAGGAAGGGAACGAGCCAGCACGCCAGAATCAGCAGGCGTCCTCGTCTTTCTAACCGACTCACCCCTGTCAGGACCAGCAAGATAAACGGGATAAGTGCTAACAGGGGGTAGGCTGGCTGGTCCAGACAGACCTTGGGCGGCGACGGGTCAGTGAAGCGGAGTGGACTCAGAACGCACGTTTCTGGGATTACTCCTGAATAGAAACCCTTGCGGAAGTACGTTGCCGTCCCGAACAGGCCCCCTCCGAAGCTCCACATCGCAAGTACATCAACGAGGTCGCTGAGGCGCAACGGGGGCCGAATCGACGGCCACGACCGGACCGTGGTCACCTGTGGAGGCAAACTCGGAAGCAGTGGCAGATAGGCAATCACGATGACGAGGACGCATGCAAGCCACCACTTGAGCGCAGGACCATGCCGGAGTGTCGCAACCAGGTAGACCGCATGCGCCAGCAGGACCAGCAAGGCGAAGTGATGCGTGTAGACGGCCAGGACCATCAGAGCCGCATAGGCGACCCAGTAGCGCCGCCTGCCCTCTTCTAAGCCAAGCAGGAGCGCATAGGTAGCACCCAGGGTGAAGACCCCAAGGAACGAGTACATCCGTGCTTCTTGAGATGCGGCGATGAGGTACGGCGAGGAAGCCACAATCCCTGCGGCCAGCACCCCCACGGTTGCTCCGCTGAGCCGGCGGGCCAGGAGAAAAGTGAGCGGGATCAGGACCGCCCCGGCGAGCGCAGAAGGAATGCGAATCGCAGCCTCAGTTTGGCCTGCAATCGCCATCCAGACGTGGAGAAGCATGTAATAGAAGGGTGGGTGGGTATCGTAGACACGGAGTAGCCGGGGCACATCCAAGAGGGGCTGCCGGGCGATCCAAAAACTGTATGCCTCGTCAAACCATAAGCCCTTGCTAAGGCCGTATCCCCTGAGGGCAACACCGACCGCGGCAGCCGTTGTTACCAGAAGGGGAACGATGATAACGCGAAGATCGAGGCGCAGCTTTCTCGCTGCAACCACTACATCGGATCGCGTCTCAACGAGGTGAGCGTCCATCTGTGAACACGATAACGCGGAGGGCGGGATTTGTCCCACCCTCCGCGCCAATCACGGCTCGAATCGACTAGAAACTGCAGCCCTGGTTGGAGTCGCCGTTGGTGCTAAGGACGACCGAACACGAGTCGGAGCTACCCACGGGGAATCCGCTGGACTGCCCAACAGCCTGCCACGTAATAGACGAAGCGCTACCTCCGCCAGCCGACACCGTCGGCGTCTGCCAGGCTGACCCGGCGGGCATCTGCAGGGCGATGTCGGTGATGTCGTCAGGGAAGACATTGTGCTCCTGGTAGTAGGCCCAGGAGAGCGTCTTCGCCTCCTGGAGGATGTTGTCGATCTCCGCCTTGTAGGCGCGCTTGCGGGCGCCCAGGTAGCGCGGCACGGCGAGCGCAAGCAGGATACCGAGAATGGCCAGCACGACCACCAGCTCGATGAGGGTGAAGCCCCCCTCGGCGGTGCGCCGCTTTTGGTCGACGAAGAACCGAAGCAAGATACCTACCTCCCTTCAGTGCTTATTGGCGGTTTGTCATAGCTCAAGTCGGTGAAGGCCCCGGCACAACGCTCCCCTCAACACACCCACCTCCCCTTCCGGCCGATCCTTGGGGTTCACCACCCTCCTATGCCCGGATCGGCATCGACCTAGACATTTTTTGGGAGGGGGCTCCGGCGAGCCGACTCCTGAATACCCGGGGCGGAGGCTCTGGCTCGCGAGAAAGCCTAGAAGTTGCAGCCCTGGGACGCCGACCCGTCGGTGCTCAGCGTCACGGAGCACAGGTCCGCGGGTCCCACGAGGGCCCCGCCGGAAAGGCCGCTGGTGGTCCAGGTAATGAAGGTATCGCTGCCCCCTCCGGCGGCCACGATGGGCGTGTTCCAGACCGCTCCGGCGGGCATCTGGAACGGGATATCTGCCGGTGCGGTGGGGAAGAACTCGTGCTCGTGGTAGTAAGCCCAGGAGAGCGTCTTCAGCTCCTGCAGCAGGTGGTCAGCCTCGCTCTTGTAGGCTCGCTTGCGGGCGCCCAGGTAGCGCGGCACAGCCAGCGCCAGCAGGATCCCCAGCACAGCCAGCACCACCACCAGCTCGATGAGGGTGAAGCCCCCCTGGGCGGTGCGCCGTCTTTGGTTGTGGAAGCCCCCTGGGGTGGTGCGCTGTCTTCGGTTGAGGAAGAACGTAAACACGTCCCTACTTGATCCCCCCGCCCGTGGCCAGGGAGAAGATGGGCAGGTACAGCGAGATGACCATGGCGCCCACCACCACGCCCATGAAGATGATCAGCATCGGCTCGAGCAGCGAGGTCAGGCTCTGCACCGTGGTCTCCACCTCTACGTCGTAGAAGTCGGCCACCTTCTCCAGCATCTGCTCCAGTTGCCCCGTCTCCTCCCCCACCTTGGCCATCTGCACCACCATGGGCGGGAAGACCCCGGAGAACTGCAGCGGGATGGCGATGGTCTGCCCCTCCCGGATGCTGGCGCGCACCGCGTCCACCGCCTCGCCGATCACCGTGTTGTCGATGGCCTTGGCCACCACCTCCAGGGACTGCATGATGGGCACCCCGCTGGCAATGAGCGTCCCCAGGGTGCGGGAGAAGCGGGCCACCACGATCTTGCGGTTGAGGTCGCCCAGGGCCGGCAGGCGCAGCTTCAGCCGGTCGTAGCGGGCCCGCCCCTGGGGGGTGCGCAGGTAGCGGCGCAGGCCCCAGACCAGCAGGATGATGCCCCCAAAGACCAGGTACCAGAAGCGGCGGATGACCACGCTCGTGGCCATGGCGATCTGCGTGGGCAGCGGCAGGCTCCCCTCCCCGCCCAGCTCCCGGAAGAGGTTCTGGAACTGGGGGAGAATGACCACGGTCATGAACATCAGCCCGCCCAGTGCCGCCACGGTGAGCAGGGCCGGGTAGACCATGGCCGCCTTCACCTTCTGCCGCAGCGCCTGCTCCTTCTCCAGGAAGGTGGCGATGCGGTTGAGGACCTCGTCCAGCACCCCTCCGGTTTCCCCGGCCTTGACCATGTTCACGTAGAGGCTACTGAAGACCTTAGGGTGACGGGCCAGGGCCTCGGAGAGGGGGCGGCCGGCCTCCACGTCCAGCCGCACCTGTGCTGCTACCTCGCGCAGCTTCTTGTTGGAGGTCTGCTGTTCCAGGATGGAGAGCACCCGCACCAGAGACAGGCCGGCGTTGACCATGGTGGAGAACTGGCGGGAGAAGATGGCCAGGTCCTTGAGGCCCACGCCGAACATCCCCTGCAGCAGCTCGCCCACGTCGCGGCGCTCCTGGGCCCGTTCCAGGTTGGTGATGAAGAAGCCCATCTCCCGCAGGCGGTCCACCACCACCGCATCGTTGTCCGCCTCGATGGTCCCGGCGATCACCCGCCCTGTGGGGTCCTTGGCGCTGTAGCGGAATACGGCCATTGCCCTCACCTGCCCTTATGATCGCACCCGCAGGCGCACCGCCGGCTCCGGCTCCTCGCCGCCCGCCTCGCGGATCATCTTGCGCAGCTCTTCCGGGTGGATGGCCCGGCCGATGGCGTCCTCGTAGGTGATCAGCTTCTTCAGGTAAAGGTCGCGCAGCGACTGGTCCATGGTCTGCATGCCGTACTGCACCCCGGTCTGGATGGCTGTCTCGATCTGGTGGGTCTTGGCCTCGCGGATGAGGTTGCGTATGGCCGGGGTGGCCAGCATCACCTCCACCGCGGGGACCCGGCCGATCTCGTCCAGGGAAGGCCAGCCCCCCCGCGATGCGCTTCCCAGGCGGGATCGGGTGACCCGCCCCTCGGCCCTGGCGGCGTTGTAGCGGGCGTTGGCCAGCAACTGCTGGGAGATCACCGCCTCCACCACGCTGCTGAACTGAATTCGGATCTGCTGCTGCTGGTGGGGCGGGAAGACGTCGATGATCCGGTCCACAGACTGGCTGGCGTTGGCCGTGTGCAGCGTGGCGAAGACCAGGTGCCCGGTCTCGGCGATGGTCAGAGCGGCGGCGATGGTCTCCAGGTCACGCATCTCCCCGATGAGCACCACGTTGGGGTCCTCCCGCAGCACCGCCCGCAGGGCGTTGGGAAAGGACTGGGTGTCGAAGCCCAGCTCCCGCTGGTTGACGATGGACTTCTTGTGGGTGTGCAGGTACTCGATGGGGTCCTCGATGGTGACGATGTGCACGCTGCGCTCGCTGTTGATGAAGTCGATCATGGAGGCCAGCGTGGTGGACTTGCCATGCCCGGTGGGGCCGGTGACCAGCACCAGGCCCCGGGGCTTGCGGGTCAGTTCTTTGAGGATGGGGGGCAGGTTCAGCTGCTCCACGGTGGGGATGCTCATGGGGATGACCCGGGCGGCGATGCCCACCGCCCCCCGTTGCCGGTAGATGTTCACCCGGAAGCGCCCCAGCCCGGGGACCCCGTAGGAGAGGTCCAGCTCCCAGAACTTCTCAAACTTCTGCTTCTGGAAGGTGTTGAGCATGCTGTAGCCAAGCTGGAAGGTGTCCTCAGGGGTCAGCACCTCGTACTGCTCCATGGGCTGCAGCTTCCCCCACACCCGCATGGTGGGCTTGATGCCCGCGGTGAGGTGCAGGTCCGAGCCCTGGTTCTCCACAACCTCGCGCAGCAGGTCGTCGATGTGCATGGCTGCCCCTCCCTGGATTCCTGTCGTCGCTCCTCCTCGAAGGCCGCGCCTTACTCCTCTACGAACACCACGCGGAGGACCTCCTCCAGCGAGGTGGTACCGTTCAGGACCTTGGCCAGCCCGTCGGTCTGCAGGGTGCGCATCCCCGCGGCGATGGCCGCTTCCTTGATCCGCCCGCTGGGCGCCCGGTCGACGATCAGCCCCTTGATGGTATCGTCTACGGGCATGATCTCAAACAGCCCCGTCCGCCCCCTGTAGCCGATGTTGCTGCAGTACTCGCAGCCAGTGGCCCGGTAGAAAGTGGGCACCGGAGCTAGGTCGGCCAGCCCCACCCGCTTCAGCATCTCCGGGGTGGGGACATAAGACTGCTTGCAGTGCTGGCAGAGCACCCGCACCAGGCGCTGGGCGATCACCCCGATCACCGAGGAGGAGACCAGGAAGGGCTCGATCTCCATGTCCACCAGGCGGGTCACCGCCCCGGCAGCGTCGTTGGTGTGCAGGGTGGAAAGCACCAGGTGCCCGGTGAGGGAGGCGTGGATGGCGATCCTGGCCGTCTCCTCGTCGCGGATCTCCCCCACCATGATGATGTCCGGGTCCTGCCGCAGGAAGGCGCGCAGCCCGGTGGCAAAGGTCAGGCCGGCCTTGGGGTTGATCTGCACCTGGGCGATCCCCGGGAGCTGGTACTCCACCGGGTCCTCGATGGTGGTGATGTTGACCTCCACCTTGTTCAGCCGGTTGAGGATGGCGTACAGGGTGGTGGTCTTGCCGCTTCCGGTGGGGCCGGTGAGCAGGATGATCCCGTGGGGCCGGGTGATGATGCGCTCGAAGCGCTGGTGGTCCTCCGGCAGCAGGCCCAGCTTCTCGATGCCCACAAAGGCCCCCTGTTTGTCCAGGATGCGCATGACCACCTTCTCCCCCCAGACGGTGGGGATGGTGGAAACGCGCAGGTCGATGTCCCGGTTGTCCACCCGCATCTCGATGCGACCATCCTGGGGGACGCGGCGCTCGGCGATGTTCATCCCGGCCATGATCTTGATGCGGGAGACCAGGGCCGCCTGCACGTGTTTGGGGGGCGTCATCACCGAGTACAGGGCCCCGTCGATGCGGTAGCGGATGCGCACCCGCTGCTCCTGCGGTTCCACATGGATGTCGCTGGCCCCCTGACGGATGGCCTGGACGATAACCTGGTTGGCCAGGCGGACGATGGGCGCGTCCTCGGCCACGGCGCGCAACCGCTCCGTGGCCACCTCCTCCTCGTAGGTCTCCGCGGGGCGGATCTCCGCCAGCGTCTGGTCCACCCCCACGGGGTACTGGCTGAGGGCGCGCTGGAAGGCGTCGGGGGTTATCACCACCGGACGGATCTCCAGGCCGGTGAGCTTGCGCAGGTCGTCCAGGGCCACCACGTCCAGCGGGTCCTCCATACCCACCACCAGGCTGCTGTCGTCGGCGCTGATGGGGATGACGTGGTGACGGCGGGCGATATGCTCGGGGACGCGGAGCAGTACGTCCTCTTCCAGCAGGACGTCCGCCAGGTTGACGAAGTCGATGCCCAGTTGCTTGGCGATGGCCCGGGCGATGTCCTCCTGAGAGGCCAGGCCCATGCTCATGATCACCCGGCCCAGGCGCTCGCCTGTTTCCTTCTGCTGCTGCAGGGCGCGCTCCAGCTGGGCCTCGGAGAGGAGGCCGGCTTCCACCAGGATCCGCCCCATGGGCACGCGTCTGCGCATCGGGGCAACTCGCCGGGGATGACCCCGCAAAGCCTCAGTATAGCGACCGGGGCCGCCACTGTCCCGGGACGGCGGAGCCGCGGGAGCGGCGTCTCCCCCCGCGACGTCCACCTCCACCCTGCGGGAGGTGGCCTGCCCGTGCGGGTCACGCACGGTGATGTTCAGCTCAGCCATGATCCCTCCGCCGGATGCCTCCGGGTGCTCGCCGCCCGCCGCCTCCGCTCATCGCCGCTGCCCGGGCAATGCTGCAGGGGAATTCCCGGACATGCGGCTAGGGGGCGCGCCAGAGGAAGACGTTGGGCTCGCTGGTGGGCTCCAGAGTCCCCTCGCTGGCCCGGACCTCGAAGGTGAGGGCGTCGTTTTCCGGGTCGCGGGCCACGATGGTCACCCGGGCCACCCCGCCCGAGGGCACCACCGGCGGGTCGATGATCACGTGCTCGATCACCGGCGGCTCGTCGATCGCCCCGCGGGCGTCCGCCACCGAGATGTTGCCCACGGCGTCTCGCACCGTCACGCTGAACGTCACTCCCTTGGCCATCGTTCTCCCTCCCACAGTCCCGGTCGCAGCCCGCTGGCCCGGCCGGATCTGGTTGCCGCAGCCTCCCTAGGAGGCCTCGCGCTCCAGCATCATCACCACCTGCTGCCGGTTGAGCAGCGCCACCGGCGCCTCGTAGAGCAACTGCCCGTCCAGGGTGTAGACGCGGGCGTTGGTTATGGGCAGGAAGTCCCGCGCCTGGTTCAAGCGGTCGGAGATGCGGGCGGTCGGGGGCAGCGGCAGCTCGCCGTCAATGCGGTGCAGCAGGGTCCAGACCACGATAGGCTGGCGCTCCAGTTGGATCTTCACCGGCCTCCCCTCCCCTCGGCGGCCAGCTCCGCCGGTGGATGGGCCTGCAGCACCCGCTGGATGCCTTTCAGGCTCATCCCCCGGTCGACCATGGCCTTGATCCAGCGGATCCGTTCCACGTCCTCCTCGGAGAAGAGGCGGTGCCCGCCGCCGGTGCGCGCCGGCGCGATGAGGTGGTACTGCTCCTCCCAGGCCCGGATCCGCCGGGGGTTGACGCCGGTGAGCTGGGCCACCGTGCGGATGGGGTAGATGGGCGCTTCCCGGTCCACGATCATGTCCCTGTCCTCCTCGCGCCGCCTCTAGGCCTGCGGCGCCACCTCGCGCGTGGGTATGTGCCCGCCCTCCCGCAGGTAGGTGTAGATCTCCTGGGTCTTGGCGAAGGCGTGGAAGTCGGGCCGGTACTCCTTCTCCAGCTTGTAGTCCACCTCCAGGAACTTGTTCAGGGTGACGAAGAAGGCGTACTGCACGATGTAGGAAGCGGTCTCCGGCGCATCCCGGTTCTTGTCCACGAAGAGGTTGATGATGTCCACCTTGGGCATCAGCGCCGGGTCCAACCCCTCGCTGCGCGCCCGGGACTCCAGCAGGGTGGCCAGGTCGTGCGTGGCCTTCCAGTCCTTGGCCAGGACCATGGCCACGTCCAGGTCGTACTCCAGGTCCCCGCTGCCCATGGAGTGGTGCATGGTGGGCCGGTTGTAGACGTTGAACTCCTCGGCCTCGTCCGCCGGACGCTCGTCCAGGCGGCAGCCCTCCTTGTCCAGCGGGGAGATGGCAAAGATGGGACAGTTGAGCTCCAGGCTCATCTCCGCCAGGGCCGTGGAGATGAAGTCGGTGCGCGCCCGCTGGTCGTCCACATACTCGGAGAGCGGGATCTTCTGCAGGTAGTCGAAGAAGATGACGATGTCGGAGGTCTCGAACTCCTGCATCAGGTTGTAGGCGTGGGCGCGGATGCGGTCCAGGGTGTGCTGCCGCCCCGCCTCCACCACGTAGAGGTAGGGGGCGTAGCGGGCCATCCGCTGCACTGCCTCGCGCAGCCTGGGGGCGATGGAGCGCCCCTCCGGGTCGGCCCCGGCCAGGATCCAGGTGGGGTTCAGCCCGGTCTCGCGGGCCATCAGCCGGGCTCCCAGGACGCGGCGTGTCTGCTCCCAGGTGTAGTAGAGGACCGGGGTGCGGTGGTTGGCGGCGATGAAGGTGGCCAGCTCCAGGGCGAAGTTGGTCTTGCCCCGGCGGGGCGCTCCGGCCAGCCCGTAGTAGAAGCCGCGGCGCAGCCCGGAGAGGACCTCGTTCAGGCGGTCGAAGGGGCGGATGGAGAATCCCAGCTGGCGCACAGGGTCAGAGCGGTCGGCGAACTCCACCAGGTCTCCCAGCGCCGTGGAGACGGGCGCGACCTGCTTGCGCATGCGCCGCTTCTGAATCTCCATAAGCCGGCCGATGGCCTCGCTGGTTATCTGGATCATGTCCTGCGGCCGGTCTCCCCCCTTGTGCAGGAAGGCCCCCAGCTCCTCGTGCACCTTTTGCAGCAGCTCCCGGCTCTCCCGCGCCTTGAGCAGGTCCAGGTAGCCGATCACCTGCCCGGCGTTGGGCGGGGTGCGCGCCACCACCGCCCCCACGTACCGCTCCATCTCCGGAGAGAGCAGCCCGTGGTCGTCCAGGTAGGCGCGCACCGCCACCTCGTCCACCGCGGCGCTGCGCCCGTAGAGGTCGAAGAGGGCCTTCACCAGCCGCTTGGCCACCGGGGTGGCCAGCAGGTCCGCGTGAAACCCTTCGTTCAGGGCGATAGTTAACAGGTGGCGGTCGCGGAGGAAGCCGCTGAGCAGGGAGGCCTCAACGTCGTGGTAGTCCATGCTCACTCACCGTCCGCAGGAGGGGCGCGGCGAGCACGCTTCCCGGGAACTTCTGACAAACTCACTGCGCTCTTCGATCAGGTTTGGATGCAACCGCAGCGGATAGTAGGCTGAACCTCCGCATAGCAAGTAGCCATATGCCCACAACCCGGGCCGCCTAGTCGCCGTCTGGTTTGCCCCGCGCCGGGGCATGAATCCCCTGGACCCAGCACCTCACGTGCCTGCGGAGATCCTGTGAGCGACGCCATCCGCCTGGAGGAGTACAAAGCCCGCCTGGGCCTGCCCCCGGAGGACCGGGTGCTGGAAGCCGCCCTGCGCTACCACGAGGCGCGGGCGAAGGCGCAACAGGGTCCGGTGGAGGAGGCCATCACCCTCTACCGCCGTCTCCTCGACCTGCTGCCCGACGAGCCCTGGGTCTACGTGGATCTGGTGGACCTGTACCTGCTGCGCGGGGCGACCGAGGAGGCGGTGGGCCTGCTGCTGGCCCTGGGGGACGTCTACCTCCGCCTGGGGCGCACCGACGGGGTGCTGCGAGCCTACCAGCAGGCGGCGGCCCTGGCCCCCCACGACCCGCAGATCCAGGCCCGCCTGGCCGCCTCTCCCGCCGCGTCGCCTGAGGCTCCCCCCCTGCCGCGCAGTCCCGCGCCTGCCCCTCCGCCTCCCGTCACCGCCCCGGGCTCCCCGGACGGGCAGGTGGGACCGCCTTCGTCGGGGCCCATGCCGACCCGGCCCACGCAGATGAAGCCCGCCGAGAGCACACCCTCCGCCCCCGGCCCGACACAGGCCGGGACGGAGGCGCGGCCCCAGGCCCCGGTGCGGCGCGGCACCCGGGTGGGGGGGCGGCGCACCGAGACCCTGGGGACGGTGCTGCAGGAGATGGGGCTGCTCACCCCCGAGCAGCTCTCCCAGGCCCTGGAGATCCAGAGCCGCACCGGGGAACGGCTGGGGCAGATCCTCCTGGACATGAAGGTGATCACCGAGGTGCAGCTGGCGCAGGCCATGGGCCGCCAGTGGGGCTACCGCTACGTCAACCTGACCGAGGTGAAGGTGGACCCCGACGCGGTGAAGCTTATCCCCCACTCCCTGGCCCTGCGGCTGCGGGTGATGCCCGTGACCTGGGAGCGCGGCCGGCTGGTGCTGGCCATGATCGACCCCTTAAACGTCATCGCCGTGGACGACGTCCGCCTGATGACCGGGCAGGAGGTGGAGCCGGTCATCACCACCGAGGACGACCTGCTGGCGGCCATCAACCGCCACTACCAGATGGAGACGGCCAGCGAGGCGGTGGCGCAGGAGGCCCTGGAGACGGCCGAGTCCAGCGAGGACGAGGTCTCCATCGAGCTATTGAAGACCCTGGTCGAGGACGCTCCTGTGGTCCGCCTGCTGAACACCATCATCGACGAGGGCATCCGCCAGGGGGCCAGCGACATCCACATCGAGCCGCAGCGGACCGGCCTGCTGGTGCGCTACCGCATCGACGGGGTGCTGCACGACGTGATGAAGCCGCCGCGGGACGTGCGCGCCGCCCTCATCTCCCGGGCCAAGATCATGGCCGACCTGGACATCGCCGAGCGGCGCCGCCCGCAGGACGGGCGCATCCACTACAAGTCCCCCAGCCGCACCGTGGACCTGCGGGTCTCCACCCTGCCCACCATCTTCGGGGAGAAAGTGGTGATGCGCATCCTGGACCAGTCCACCCCGCTCATTGGCCTTAACCGGCTGGGCTTCCACAGCGACACGCTGCGCCAGTGGGAGCAGGCCATCAGCACCCCCTACGGGATGATCCTGGTCACCGGACCCACCGGCAGCGGCAAGACTACCACCCTCTACGCCACCCTGGGGACCATCAACAGCCTGGAGAAGAACATCGTCACCGTGGAGGACCCGGTGGAGTACCAGTTGCCGCGGATCAACCAGGTGCAGGTCAATGTCAAAGCCGGGCTGACTTTCGCCAGCGCCCTGCGCAGCATCCTCCGCCAGGACCCGGACATAGTCATGGTGGGGGAGATGCGCGACCGGGAGACCGCGGAGATCGGCGTGCAGGCGGCCCTCACCGGGCACCTGGTTCTCTCCACCCTGCACACCAACGACGCCGCCTCGGCCATCACCCGGCTGGTGGACATGGGGATCGAGCCCTTCCTGGTGGCTTCCTCCACCGTGGCCATCCTGGCGCAGCGCCTGGCCCGCCAGATCTGCCCCCACTGCAAGATCGCCTACACCCCGCCCCCCGACGCGCTGAAGCGGCTGGGACTGGACCCGCAGCGGGAGGTCTCCCTCTTCCGCGGCCAGGGGTGCGAGGAGTGCCGCTTCACAGGCTATCGGGGACGCATCGGCGTCTTCGAGCTGCTGATGATGAGCGACGCCATCCGCGAGCTGGTGGTGCGGCGCGCCCCCTCCTCGGAGATCAAGGCTCTGGCTGTGCGGGAGGGGATGCAGACCCTGCGCGATGACGGCCTGGAGAAGGTCCTCTCCGGCGTCTCCACCATCGATGAGATCCTGCGGGTGGTCTACGTCGCCGACTGACCGCGCCGGGCCGCCCGGCCGGAGCGTCCAATGACGCGCGGCTGCGGCACTTGCCAGAGGCCGGAGATGGGCAGGGCATACAGGTTGTCCCCAAAGGGCACAGCCTCCTCGCCGAAGTAGAGGAGGATTCCCCGGAGGAAGCGCCGCCCGGCGGCCTGGGCCAGGACGCGCAACCCCCGGAAGTCGCCGGCGTCGATGGAGACGGCCGCCTTGATCTCCACGCCGACCACTCTGCCGTCGGGGGCCTCCAGGACCACGTCCACCTCCTCCCCCCGCGCGGTACGGAAGTGGTACAGCGAGCAGCGCGTGGCGCTCCACCCGGTCTGCTTGAGCAATTCAACGACCACAAACGCCTCGACAAACGCTCCCCACAGTTCCACGTTCGCCAGCATGCCCCGACTGTCCAGCCCCACCAGATGCGCGGCGAGCCCGGTGTCAACCAGCAGGATCTTGGGGGACTTCAGCAGGCGCCGGCGCACCCCCGGCGTCCACGCCGGCAAGAGATACAGGAGGAATGCTGTCTGCAGGAGCGCCAGGTACCGCTGCAGGGTGGTCAGCGGAATTCCCAGGGTGCGGGAGAGGTCGGCGGCATTCAGCAGGGCCCCCATCCGCCCCGCCAGCGCGCTGAGCAACCGCGGGACCTCGTGCAGCCGCTCGATCGCCGCCAGGTCGCGCACGGTGCGCTGCGATATCGTGGTAAGGTAGGAGCGGAACCATGCGGGACGACGGGAGGAGGCCCGGAGGACAACCTGGGGGAATCCCCCGCAGGCGATACGCCGCGCTACCTCTTCCCGAGGCACCACGGTGGCCCGCAGGGAAAATGTGGAAGCAAAGGCCCGATCAATGAAGTCCTCGACCACACCGTCGATCTCGCCCTGCGAGAGTGGCCACAGGGTGAGGACCTCCATACGCCCGACCAGGGACTCGGACAGGCGGGGGAGCAGCAAGACATTCGCGGAGCCCGTGAGCAGCGGGTGAAATTCACCCACTTAACGGCTAGATTGCGCTTCTATCGCAGATCTTTGCGTTACTGGTCTTTCCAGGCGCGCAGCCGGGTGAAGCTGCCGTAGGTGGGCGAAGCGATCTCCGCCGTGGGGTCGTAGGTGAAGACGAAGTCGCGGTCCACATCCACCGTCTGAGCCAGGACGGCGCCGTACATCTTGCCGATGTAGCCCACGGCTCGGTCCTCGTCCCAGCGCCCGTTGGGCACGATGAACGTGCCCACCACGATACTGGCCCGGTCGATCTGCACCGCGGCGGGATCCTGGGCGGTGGAGCGGACGTAGATGCGCAGGCGGCCGGCGGGAGCCGGCTGGGGCGTCTCGGCGGTATCCGTGGGCAGCATGCCGAAGCGGCCGTACTGCCCGACAACCAGCCCCTGGCTGCTGAGCTCGGCCACACGCAGCTCCACCTTCCCCTCCCCCAGCAGGATCAGCCGGCCGCAGCGGCCCAGGCGCAGGGTGCGCACGTTGACCACGGTGGTGGTACCGGCCGCGCCGGTGTCGATGCGCAGGTCCGTGAAGGGCGTAGCACCGGTGCAGCCGCCCGACTCTCCGGCCGCCTCCAGGACGATCTCGTCCCAGTCGTACCCGGTGGTGGCGTCCATGGTCCACCCCGCGGTGGTCACGGTGCGGTCGTTGGTTCCGGGGGAGAACTCGGGCAGCGCCACCGTCGGGCAGATGGGGCCGGGGGCGTAAGGCGTGGTCGTCCCCTGGACCTGGGTGGCGCACCCCTGCGAGCAGGTGATGGGACCCGTGGCCCGGGCGCTGCCCGTGTAGTAGCCGTTGTTGGTGTACGGCGGCGGGGGATCGGCGCGCACCCGAGCCGGGCTGCTGGCCGGGCCGAGCAGGCTGATGGAGCCGTCGGCGGCCACGTCCCCGTAGATGGTGATACCCTGGTTCACCGTGACCGAGGTGTAGGCGCAGATGACGTAGGGGCTTGTGCCCTGCGGAAACCCCTCCACCGTCACCACCACTGTGCGGGTGGGCCCGGGCACAGACAGCGTGGCCACGGAGACGATGCGGCGGAAGGCGGCGGTGGCGCCGCTGCACGGCGGGGGCTGGCCGTCCAGGCAGCTAACGGTGACCGCCGCGCTGCCCAGCACGCTGCCTCCGGCCTCCAGGGTAACGGTCTCTCCCCGGTAGCCCACCGCCCCTGGCTGCTGCAGCCGCCCCAGCGCGTAGTGGATACCCGCCTCGGCGATGTTGAAGACGCGCACCGCCTGCAGCTGCCGGATACCCGCGGAGAGGTCGGCGGCGATGAAGCGCATCACCCCCAGGGTGATCACGGTGACAAGCCCCATCATCAGGAGGATGTACATCATCACCGACCCGGCGGCGGTGCCGGGGACGCCGACCGCGGTAGGGCTAGATGTCCTCGTTGGGGTTCTTCCAGGCATTGGCGTTGGGCTCGGGGTTGCGCAGCATCACGTCGCGCGTCCAGGTCTGGGCCTGCACGCCGGAGGAGCCCTGCGACGCCTGGACCGTGAGCGTGATTCGTATCAGGCGGATGCGCCGGATCTCTGCTGGGGAGGCCAGGTCCACTACCCGCAGGCCGGCGCTGGAGTAGTAGTCGAAGGTCAGGGCCGTCACCGTGACCCGAGGGTCGGAGAGGGGGATGGTAACCGGTGCGGCCCCCGGGGCGCAGGACTGCTGGTATTCCAGGACGACCTGGGTGCCCGTCTCCGGATCGGGACCCAGGAAGTAGCCCAGGGTGATCACCTCGTTGCCGGCGACCGTATCGCTGTTCAGGATCTCCCCGCTGACGTATACCGCCGTCGCTGTGGGCCGCAGGGCGGCGTCTTCAGCCACGACCATGTCCCGGCAGCGCGCCTCGCTCTGCTCTGCGGGGACCAGGTTCAACCCGGCGTTGCGCAGCCGCTCCGACATCCACTCCAGGGTCTGCCGCGCCGTCTCTGTGTCGGCAGAGCGCACCGCCACGATGAGCTTGCTGCGGACCGCCGCCCCCACCAGCGTGGTCATGGATCCCGCCAGCGCCGCCATCAGTCCCATCACCACCAGCACCTCGATCAGGGTCATCCCGGCGGGACCGGGCCGGGATACCCGTCCGGCCCTCGCTGCAGGGAGACGGGGCACGCTAGGGCGTGCTGAAGTTGGCCACATAGGTACTGAGGATGGTATACGGCGGGGAGTCCGCCCGCTCGTAAAGCATGACCGTCAGCTTGCGCAGCGGTGGATCCGTAATGTCCCGGGCCTGGATCACGGCGTGGTGAAACCCCGCAGGGATCCGCGGCTCGGTGAGGTCGCCGTAGGTGGTATACCCGCCGTCGTGGGTCAGGGTGCGGGTCCCGGCGGCCACATCATCGGCCAGGAAGGAGTAGCCCTGCAGGCGCAGGTAGTCCAGCTCGGCCTGCACCCAGGCCGCGGCCTCAGCCCTCACCTTCCCCCGGCGCGCCTCGGTCATGCCGTAGAGCAGCCCGCCCAGGACCGTGGTGGCCATCAGGGCCAGCACGGTGGTAGCCACGACCAGCTCCACCAGGGTGAAGCCCGCCTCGTCTTCCCCGACGCGGGGGATCAGCACCGCTGCACCTCAGGGCTCGCTGTAGGACACCCGACCCGTGCCCTGGGTGATGCGCACGGTATATGTGCGCCCGGTGGTGGTGTTGGTCACGGTAATGGTGCCCGCGGCCAGGGGCACGCCGCGGCGGTTGAAAGAGCAAGCAGCCGCCGGGCAGGTGGTGCTGAGGACGATGTCCTCGGGAAGGAGGGCCTGGCGCAGCGTCCCTCCGTCGGCGGCGCCGACGGTGTAGGCGTGGGAGGTGATGCTGACCGTCACCGTGGTGCGGCGCGTCAGGGCGGCCTGGCGGGCGGCGGCGATGTCGTAGGTTATGGTGCGCACCCAGCCGTCCACCCGCTCTCGGGCCAGGGCCCCGCGCACGCCGGAGATGCTCATCCCCACCACGACGCCCAGTACGCTGATCACGATCACGCTCTCCAGGGTGGAGAGGCCTGATGCGGTCCAGACAGGGCACACCTTCCAGCACCGGCGGGCGGCGCGGCGCGACCCGGATGGCGACATGGCTCTGACGACCTTCCCGTTGCTGCTCCGCAGGCATTATGCCCGCCGCTGCCCGCCCATAGACACGCCGCGGGGGCGTGGACCGGGTGGGAGTCCACGCCCCCATGCGACGCGGGGGGGCGGGGTACGATCTCGCACTCCGCGGACTTGCCGCCCTGCAATCCGCGGGGGCGCCCGGATCTCAGACCAGCGCCGCGGCCAGCTGGCTGTTGCGCTTCATCTCCAGACGGATGCGCCCCAGGTTACAGCGGGCATTGCCCACCACCACCAGCAGGGCATCAGGGCCGGCCGGCCCTACGGCCACGGGCCCCTCCTCGAACTCCATGAGAAGGCCGCGCATCATCCCGCGCACCATCTCGGTGCCCATGGCCTCCGCCGCCGCCACGTTGCTGGCCACGATGGCGGCGATCCCCTCCAGGTCCACATCCTCGGTGGTGATGCCTTCAATGACGAAGCCGTCGCGGCCCACGACCAGCACCGCCAGCACGCCCTCCACCTTGGCCAGCTCCGCCAGGACGTCCTTGATCTGTGACATCGTCCGGATCCTCCCGTTCACACCGCCGGGTCCAGCAGCGCCCTCAGCTTGGTCAGCGAGTTGGCCAGCACCCGGGAGACGTGTTTTTGTGAGATGCCGATCCGTCTGGCTGCTTCCATCTGGGTCAGGTCGGTGAAGAAGAGGTAGTAGAGCACCCGCCGCTGCAGCGGGTTCAGCTTTTCCATGGCCTCGAAAAGCACGATGCGGTCTTCCAGGGGGAGCTGGGTGGCGGTGGGAGACTTGTGCCGGGTGCGGTCGCGGTCGACGCGCAGGTCACCGGTCTCCTCATCCGCCTCCAGGGAGATGGTGCGCAGCACCTCCCGCGTCTTCAGGGCCTCCAGGAGTCCTTCCTCCTCCACATTGAGCTCCGAGGCCAGCTGCTCCAGCGGAGGGAAGCGCCCCTCCTCGCTGATGTACCGGGCCGCCGCCTCCTCGATCTGGTGGTTAAGCTTCTGCAGCCAGCGCGGCTTGCGGATGGTGTCCCGGTGGTCGCGCAGGTAGTGTCGGATCTCCCCGCGGATGAGGTGGCTGGCGTAGGTGACGAACTTGACCCCGCGTGTGGGGTCGAACATCTCCACGGCATTGAGCAGACCGATGAAGCCTACCTGCATCAGGTCGTCGCCGGGGACTCCGGAGAAGATGAAGTCGGCCACGATGCGCCGCACCAGCGGCGTGCAGGTCAGGACGATCTCCTCCCGCACCGCGGGGTCGCGGGTGGCCCGGTAGCGGGCGACCAGCTCGTCCTCGCCCCGCGCCGGTTGTTGCGGTGGCAGGGACGGCGCCGCCCCTCCGTCGTGCGGTGTGGACGTGCGAGAGGACGCTGCTGTGGGATATGTGCCCAGCTGGCCACGGGCTGCCATCGGTGCTCCCCTCCGGCGGCGTGACCCCGAAAGCCGGTGAGATGCCCGCGGCAGGTTGAGCCTGTCGGGGCAGCAGGCTCAGAGCGGCGATGCATGCAGCGATGTGAGGTGCGATGTCCGCCTGAAAGCGAAGTCCCCCTCGGTGGTGCCACCGAGGGGGACTTCAAACGCCTTTTTCCCTTCGGCAGCCCGGCCGACCGCTTCCCTGGTCCCGTGGCTTTGCGCCCCCACCTCGCGATGGGTTTGCCTTTTCGGGGACTTCCTATGAAGTTGTGCTTCACCTTATTCTACACACCTCCCGCAACTCCTGCTGCGTCGCGCAAGAAATCTGTCCACAGCGGCCTTCGCCCCACCTTCCGCCGATTCCGCCCGGATCCTCCCGCCCCCTTCACGCCATTTTCTCAGGATGCGGACGGCCCGGCGCGGGGACGAGGACTGTAGCGGCGGAAGACCAGCCGGCGGTCCACCAGGCCGCTGAGGACACCGTCCACCTGGTCCAGCGGGACGGCCGCCGCGCGCGCAACCTCCTCGAGGGTGCGGCTGCCGTCCAGCAGCGGGAGCCACCCGACGATCTCCTGGCCGAACCGGATGATCAGGTCGCGCAGCGCCTCGGGTTTGGCCAGGTCCACGGTGGGGGCCAGGAGGAAGCGCTCGTCGCCCCGAAATCGACGAGACACCTCACTCCCGGCCGGGACCACCGTGGGCTCCCTGGATTCTGCCGGCACGGGTAGGGGAGACTCTACAGGTGGCGGGACCGCGGAGGGGGGCTCATCCGCCGCGACCGGGGAAACCGCCTCCGCCTCACCCGAGGGGACGGGCTCCTGCTGCCCGGGCTCCCGCTGCGACGGGGCGAGCTCTTGCTGTGCGGGCTCCCGCTGCGGTGAAGGCTCCGGGGGCGGGAAGAGGTCCACGGCCACGCGGCCGCGGTAGATCTGCAGCAGCCCCTCCTGCAAAGGGAAGGTACCGTCTGTCCCGAGGACAGCTCCCTGGTGGAAGCGCGCCGCCCGCACCAGGCCGTCCTGCACGATCCACGCGGCCGCAGCATCGCCGATGAGCACGGCGACGCCGTTGAACCCGTGTTGCTGGGCCCACCGGACCCAGGCTTCTGTGGAGACGACCTCCGCCGGCAGGGCCGGATGTACCAGCGCCAGGTCGCGCAGTGCCGCCGCCCAGCGCGCCGGAAGAGGCACCTGTCCCCAGCGCGGCGGAGGCATCCGCTCCAGGCGGCGAGCCACTGAGGTGAGGGCGTGCTCCCCCTCCGCCCACCCTTTGCCGTCCCACAGGTGGATGCGGGGACGGCCGTCGACGAAGAGCAGGACCGCCTCGCTCTCGGGCCAGCGCAGCCAGAGGTAGCCGTTCCACTGGTGCCGCTGCGCCACCCAGGTGGCCCAGCGGGCAGGGGTGAGGACTAGCGACGCAGTGCCGCCGCGTACCGCCATCAGAGTGCCTCGATCATCCGCCGGTGCCAGGTCCCGCTGGCGGAGAGCGCCGCAAGCCCGGTCACGCGCAACAGGTTGACCGGGTGAACGTGCGTGTACAGCTCGTAGGAGGCCAGGTAGGCCAGGCCCGGACCGGCCAGGGCCAGGCAGGCCACGCCTGCAGCCACCCCCAGCCAGACGTATCCGGAGACGCCGCCGCGGAAGGCGATGGCCGGTCCCAGGGCCAGCGGCACCAGCAGAGCCGGCATGCCAGCGTAGAAGAGGTCGAGACCCTTCTCCAGGGGGTGGAGCGGGCTGGAGAGCACCGGCCACATGAACCAGCCGACCAGCGTAACCCCCAGCAGCGCACCGCAACCCGCCAGCGCCAGCCGCTGCCACGACGGGAGCATGGGGCTCACCAGGAGGAACTCATCCCCCAGGGCAGCGAGCAGCAGGAGGAAGGCCGTCACCTGGAAGGCGTCGGCCGCGGACGGGTAGAGGCGCGCCGGGCCGGACCACTCCCGCAGGGCGTAGACCAGCAGCCCTACCACCCACACCCCCGGTGCCCAGGCCGCCAGGTGCCAGACACGTCGCTCGCGGTCTCGGGGACCGTAGGTGCGCGCCGCCCGCAGGAGGGCCGTCGTCGCAGCAGCCGCGGCCAGGACCTGCAAGGTGAGGCTGAGCAGGTGCTGCACCAGGCGCGCGCCCGCGTCTACCGGCACGGGCAGGAAGACCGCCAGGCCGGCGGCGACCAGGAGGAGCGGCAGCATCAGCGCGACCACTTCTCAGTCTCCCTGCGCTGCGGACTGCAGGATCTGCTTCACGGCGTCCTCGCAGGCGAAGTCTCGGGCCAGCGTCAGCAGCAGCCGCTCCGTGAAGGCCGACCCGGCCACCCGCCGCAGCCCCTCTGCCACGCGGCGCAGGGCGGCGGCGCCCTGCTCCGGGCTGAGGCGGCCCTGTATCGCGCCCCCGGAGGCGGTGGCGTGTGGTGCCATCGCCGCATTGGCCGCCTCCTCCAGTTGCAGGGCCAGCGGGCTTCCACGGTGCCGTCGCACCCGCGCCAGCGCCTCAGGCAGCAACCGCTCCCACGGCACAGCTCCCGGGCTGCGACCTGAACCCTCACCGCCAGCCGCCACCCGGGGGGTCGGCAGACCGCGCAGCCGGGCCACCAGTCCGGCCCCGCCGCCTGCGGCGCGCCCATCCGCAGGCGCGCCCCGCCCGTCCTTCTCCTCCGCCCCGCGCAGCGCGGCATCGGCGGCAGCGCCGAGTGGCGGAGCCGACCCCGGATGGACGGAGACCAGCGCGTCCGGGTCCGCCCACACCAGGCGGAGCGCCGCCAGGGGGTCCTCCTGCTGCAGCAGCACGTCGCCCGCACCCGCGGGCAGCACCCAGGCACCGTGCAGGCGACCGCAGTCAAACCACAGCGCCGCCTCTCCGGGGCGGCCGGCGGCGTACATCAGGCCGCTGAAGCCACGACGCCGCAGCAGCGCCACCAGCGGGTCGAGACGCAGATAGGCGGGCCGCAGGTCGTCGTACAGCGGCCGCTCCGCGCGGGCCACCCGCAGCAGCGTCTCCGCTTGCAGCCGGGAGAGGGCAGGCATCTACCTGATCCCCCGCTCCCTGTAGTAGCGGTGCGCCCCCGGATGCGCGGGGATGGGCATCCCCCGGCGGGCGGCCACAAGGCTGATATCCTGGCCACGGGCGTGGGCCCGGCGCAGTCGGTCAGCATGCTCCCACAACGCCCGGGTCAGGCTGTAGACGAGCTGCTCGTCCGCCTCCTGGCGCGTCAGCAGCATGGCCACTACCGCCACGGTATCCACAGGACGGTCCTGCCCGCGGTAGGCGCGTGCCGGAATCTCCGCGGCGCTGTAGAGGGGATACTGCACGCGCAGGGCGTCCGCTGCAGCCCGCGGGATGGGTAATAGCTGCAGGTCCCCTCCGGCCGTCGCCTCCTGCACGGCGGCGGTGGAAATGCCCGCGGTGAAGAAGGCGGCGTCGATCAGCCCGTCCCTGAGCTGGTCGGCCGCCTCGGCGAAGGTGAGAAACTCCTGGTGCATGCGGGCGGCATCCAGGCCGAAGTGACGCAGGATCTGCCGGGCGTTCACTGCGGTCCCGCTCCCTGGTGCTCCCACCGCCACGCGCCGCCCCTTCAGATCGGTGATACCGTTGATCCCCCGACCCTTCAGCGTCACCACCTGCACTACCTCCGGGTAGAGCATGGCCACGCCGCGCAGGTTCCCTGCCAGCGGCCGGCCCAGCTCCGCGAACGGCTCCACCCCTCGGGCGGCATACCAGACGACGTCGTGCTGGGCGAAGGCCACGTCCGCATCACCGCGGGCGACCAGCCGAACGTTGGCCACGGAGCCGGCAGTTACCTGAGCCATCGCCTGTACTCCCGGAACCGTCGCCGACCAGATCTCGGCCAGCGCGGTCCCCAGCGGGAAGTAGACGCCTCCCACCTCGCCGGTGGCCACCACGACGTACGTGCGCTGGCCCGCCTCCGCCGGACCGCTCAGGCCGATGGCGCCGGCCAGGATCAGGACCACCGCGCAGCGCGTCGGCCACTCCCCCTACTGCCTCACTGCCACAAAGCGCCCCCCGCTGAGGCGCGCTACCACCACAGCGCCCAGGGGGTCGCCGAAGCGGTCAAACGTCAGGTTGCCGGTGACGGCGGGGAAGCGCCGCAGCGTCGCCACCGCGTTCCGCATCCGCTCCCGGTCCGCCCCCGCGCGGCGCAGGGCAAAGGCCAGCACGCGCACCGCATCGTAGGCCTGGGCTGCGATCTGCTCGGGTGTACGGCCGTACCGTTCGCGGTAGGCGGCGACGAAGCTGCGGACAAGGGGGAGGGGGACGTCCGGCAGAAAACCCGCCGGCACGTACAGGTCGTTGGCGACGGTCCCGGCCCAGGTGGAGGTGTCCTCGGTGTATAGGGCGCCACCTGCTCCGACGGGCAGGCCGGGAGCCGCGGCGCGGGCCTGTCGCAGGAAGAGCGCCCCCTCCGGGGGATACGCCGCCAGGAAGATGGCCTGCGCCCCCTCGGCGAGAGCCCCCCGGAGGTGCCGGGTGAAGTCCCGCTCCCCCTGCCGGAAGAGGCGACACCCGGTGACGACGGCACCCCTGGCCCGGACAGCCTGCTCAAAGGCCAGGGCAACCATGGTCCCGTAGGCGTTGCTGTCGTGCACTACAGCGATGCGGCGCGCTCCTAACCGGTCCACCAGGTGGGCGGCGACGGCCTGCGCCTGGCTGTGCGCCGGCAGCGCCGTGCGGAAGACGTAGTGTCCGCCGTAGGGCAGCGGGACGGCCGCGCCCGGCGTGATCAGGACCAGGCGGTGGCGCTCCGCCGCGGGGGCGGCGGCCACGGCGGAGGCGTCGCCAAGCGGCCCGAGGACGGCCACCGCTCCCCGCGCCGCCAGTGCGGCCACGAGCTGGGGGGCACTCTCGATGGCCCGTTCCTCAAGGCGCAGCAGGACCAGCGGTCGGCCGCGCACGCCTCCGTCGGCGTTGATCTGGCCTGCGGCCAGCTCGGCTCCCTCAAGGAAAGCGGCCGCACCGCGCGTCCCCTCCGCGGGCGGTACGATCACCCCCAGGGTGAGCGCCGCGCCGGCCGTGGAGGCGGCCGGCGCGCACGCCGGCAACAGGAGGACCGACAGGAGCAGCCCCCACGGTGGCCGGCTCATCGCTTGCCTCATCAGCCAATGGCACCTTCCTGCCGGAGGACGTCTCCGGAGCAACGAACGGCGCAGCGCCCTCAGCCTCGCCTGAATGCCGAGAGGCCGAGGGCGCTGCGCCAGAATGAACCGTAGCTGTCCTCGCCTGTCGGCAGCCCGGCTGACCCTACCCGCAGCGCGCCCGCGGACGCTGCGGCATCTCCCCTGGGTCCCGTGGCTTTGCGTCCCCACCTCGCGGTGGGTTTGCCCTTATCGCAGGCACCTACCCGTCCTTCCCATACCCGGAGCGCGGCCTACCTAGACCCTGCCCGCCCCTGCCGGGTAGACGACACGCAGCCGGCGGTAGAGGTCGCCCACGTTGCGCACGTAGAGCACCGTCTCCTCGTAGGGCGGGATGCCGCCGTACCGCTGCACCGCGCCCTTTCCGGCGTTGTACGCCGCCAGGGCCAGGTGGAGGTTTTCCCACCCGAAGTGATCCAGGTTCCCTCGCAGCACGCGTACCGTCCCGTAGATGTTCTGCACGGGGTCGTCGGGGTGGATGCCGAGGGCGGCAGCCGTCTCCGGCATCAATTGCCCCAGCCCTCTGGCGCCCCGGTGGGAGCGGGCGGTGGGAGAAAATCCGGATTCCACAGCGATGACGGCGGCAATGAGCCGGGGGTCGAGGTTGTACTGCCGGGAGAACCCCAGGATGGCCTCCGCGATGACCTGGGCGTCCTCTGCGGCCAGGCGGGCGTTGTAGAAGCGGGCCATGGCGGCGTAGACGCGCGGGTCCAGGGCGGGCGGCCACGCCCCCGCCGGGATGCCGCCCAGGGCCATTCCGCGGATGGCACGCAGCCCCTGGCGGGCCACCTCCGCCTCCGCCCCCCGGGGGACCAGGAGGAGCGCGCGCTGCAGCGCCCGCTCAGCCTGCGGCAGGTCGCCGCTGGAGGCAAGGGCGTGCCCCCACCACAGCCAGACGTGTCCGTCTCGCGGAGCAAGCACCGCAGCGGCCCGCAGCGCCTCGGCGCCCTCAAGGGGGCGGCCGAGACGGACCAGCGTGATCCCCAGCCAGAACCGCGGCTGTGCCTGGCCTCGCCGCTCCCGCACCGCCCGGTGGAAGGCCTCCGCCGCGGCCGCCAGGTGCCCCTGCCGGTAGAGGGCGATTCCTGCGTCCAGAGTGGAAGCCGCGGCCAGGGGCGCCGGCCTGGCCGCCGCCACCGCCAGCGCCAGGGCCAGGCCCGCGGCAACCTGCCCGTCCCTCACGTCAGCAGGTCGACCAGCTCGCTGCGGCGCTTCTTGATCGCCAGCCGGGCCCGGGCCACATTGCCCCCCGCACGCAGCACGATCACCAGGAAGTGCTCCGCCGTGAGCATGACCACCAGCAGGGAGAGGCGGTCGCTGGAGAGGGAGACGGAGTCCACCTCCCCTCCGTCCAGCTTGCGCGCACAGTATGCGCCCAACTTGAGCAGAACGGCCAGGTCCTGGCCCATCCGCCCCAGGTCGGCCTCCAGGTCCTTGACCACCGCCTGCACCACGGTCCCGTCCATGGCGCCGACCGCCGCCGCCTGCGCGTCGTCGGGGGTCAGTTCCTGGAGGATCGCCCGCAGGGACATGGATGACTTCGTCAGCGCGTCCAACGACCGGGAGGACTTCGACGACTCCACTGCCCCGCCCTCCGGCCTCAGGCGGAGCCGTCCGGCGGCGACGGCGGGTATGGCTCGGTACGGGTCGGGTGGCGGCGCGCGCGCACAGAAGCCCCTGGAGGTCCTGATCTAGCCACTATATGCCCGCGCCTGCGTACCCACAGACCTGGGCCGCGCTCACGGACTTCGCGGGGAGCGCGGTGGGCCGGAGAGGCGCAGCAGCCGCAGGACCATCCGCTCCACCGTGCGGTTGATCCAGCGAGTGGCGGGAAAGTCCCGCCTCCCCAGAGGCTCCACCAGGATGGTGAACAGCCCCAGGCGGTTGCCCCCCAGGATGTCGGTGAGGAGCTGGTCGCCCACCAGCGCGGTCTGGTGCGGCGTTGTCCCCATCATCTCCATGGCCCGGCGGAACATGGAACTGGCGGGCTTGGCCCACCCCGGGGCGATGGGCAGGCCCAGACGCTCGGCCAGCGCGCGGCTCCGGGGGGAGCGGTTGTTGGTCACCAGCACCATGGGGAAGCCCGCTGCCTGCGCCCGCGCTACCCAGGCGCAGACCTCCGCGGGAGGGTCGGCGGCACCGTAGGGCACCAGGGTGTTGTCCAGGTCCAGGACAATGCCGCGGATCCCTCGCACCCGCAAGCACGTCACGTCCACGTCGGTGATGGAAGGAAGCCACAGGCGCGGCCGCAGGAGGTCGCGCAGCCTCACCGCCGCCACCGCCGGATGTTGCGCAGGTGCTCCTGCAGTGTGGTGCTGAAGGCGTGACTGCCGTCGGGCCGCAGCACGTAGAACAGGTAGGGCGTCGAGGAGGGGCGGGCCGCCGCCTCGATGGCGGCCAGGCCAGGGTTGCCGATAGGACCGGGCGGCAGCCCGGCCTGGCGGTAGGTGTTGTACGGGGAGTCCACCAGGAGGTCGGCCGCGGTGAGCGGGCCGCCGCGCCGCCCCAGGGCGTAGAGGACGGTGGCGTCGATCTCCAGCCGCCAGCCCCGCCGCAGGCGGTTGTAGATCACCCCGGCGATGATCGGGCGCTCCGCCTCCAGCCTGGCCTCCCGTTCCACCATGGAGGCGACGGTGATGGCCTCCTGCAGGGTCATACCCAGGGCGCGGATCTCCCGCCGCAGCTCGGGGCTGACCCGCTGGTCGAACCGGGCGAGCATCGCCTGCACGATCTGCCGCTCAACCAGACCTCGGGGAAAGGCGTACGTATCCGGAAACAGGTAGCCTTCCAGGTTGCGCCGCCCTTCCAGGAAGTCGAAGGCGAAGGAGCCGCCCTCCTCCCGCACCAGACGGAGGAAGGCCTCCCGCTCCGCCAGGCCCTTCATGGCCACGAGGTCGGCGATCTGGTCTGCGGTGTAGCCCTCGGGGATGGTGACGCGGTGCAGCAGCACCTGACCCCGGACTAGTTTCTCCAGGATCTCCAGCGGGGACATAGCGGCCGAGAGGAGGTACTCCCCCGACTGCAGCCGCCCGCCTACGCCACGTATGCGGGCGGCCAGGATGAAGGCCAGCGGGGAGCGCAATACGCCCGCCTCGGCCAGTACTCCGGCGATCTGATCCAGCGAGGCTCCCGGGGGGATGACCACCACCCGCTGCGGCGCCTCCCGCGCCGCGGGCTGCAGCCCGGAGGAGACGAGGACGGCCCCGGCCAGCGCCAGGGCCCCCACCATGACGACGGCAGTGATGCCGCGCACGCCTCAGGCATCACTCCCCGGCGGATGGGTCCTCGTCCTCGCCTTCCGCCTCGCCATCCCCTGCTCCTTCTGCCTCCGCGTCGTCGGCGATCTCGATGGCGTCGTACTCCTCCAGGTCCCGCAGCGCGGCGGCCACGCGGTCGAACTCCTCCTCGTCGTCCACCGTGGTCAGCGTCTCGTCGTCCTCCACGCGGAAGATCACCGCCTCCTCCCCGCCCTCCGCAGGCTGGAGGATGGCGTAGCGCTGCTCCGCCACCTCGATGACGTCCACGATGCTGAACTCGTGCTCGTTCCCCTGGTCGTCCACCAGGCTGATGGTCTCACCGTGCTTGCTCACGGGGCACCTCCCGCCGCGACGCCCGGCCGTCGCAGCTTCGACGTCGGGACGCGTGCAGTGTACCACCTCCCTGTCCCCGTTCACAAGGAAGGAGCCTCCTTCCCCTCACAGCGACGGGACCTTCCTTCTCCTTCCCGGTCCAGGTAGCCCTGCAGGAGAAGGGCGGCGGCGACGGCGTCACGCAGCCCGCGCCGCCGGGCGCGGCGCACGTTGCCGGCCAGCAGCGCCCGTTCCGCGGCCACGGTGGTCAGGCGCTCGTCGCAGGGGACCACCTCCGCCTCCACGGCCCCCCGCAGCCGGGCCATGAAGCGATCCACCCGACCGGCCTGCGCTCCCCGCTCCTTGCGCAGGGTGTAGGGGTAGCCGACGACGACAAGGCGGACACCGTGCGCGCGTACGAGTTCGGCGATCCGGGCCAGGTCCGCCTCCCACCCCCGCCGCTCTATTGTCAGCAGAGGCTGGGCCACGGTGCCGCTGGGGTCACTGAGGGCCACCCCGATGCGGCGCTCCCCGACATCCAGCGCCAGGATCCGGCTCACCGCCGTGCCGCCAGCAGCGCGGCCACCTGAGCCCTGGCCTCTTCCAGCGCCTGGGGCAGACGGCTGGGGTCGCGGCCGCCGGCCTGGGCCAGGGTGGCGTTTCCGCCCCCACTCCCGCCCACGATGGGCGCCACCTGCCGCGCCAGGGCCACCGCTTCGATCCCCTGCGCCGCCGCTTCCGGGCCGACCATGATCACCAGGTTGGCCTTACCGTCGCTCTCACTGCCCAGGACGGCCACCGCGGACGGCGCCAGGTCCCGCACCCGGTCGCCCACGCGGCGCAGGGCCTCGTGCGACAGGTTGTCCTTGCGGTAGATCACCACCTTCACCGTGCCGATCTGCGGTGCCTCCTCCACCAGGCGGCGCACCTCCTCCGGGCTGAGGGTGGCGCGCTCCCGCTCCAACTGCCGCAGGCGATCCTGGAGCTTGCGCACCGCGGAGACCACATCCGCAGGTGCCACCCGCAGCAGCTCTGCAACCTCCCGCAGCGCTCCTTCCTGGGCGCGCAGGTACTCCATGGCCCCCCGCCCGGTCACCGCCTCGATGCGACGGATGCCGGCGGCGGCGCTGCCCTCGGCCACGATCTTGAACAGCCCCACCTGCCCCGTGTCGCTCAGGTGCGTACCGCCGCACAGTTCCCGGCTGTACCCGTCGATCTCCACCACGCGCACGCGCTCCCCGTACTTCTCCCCGAAGAGGGCCATCGCCCCCCGCCGCAGCGCCTCCTGGTAGGGCATCCAGCGCGGGCGTACCCGCAGCGCCTCCAGCACCTTTTCGTTGACCCGCTGCTCCACGGCGGCGCGCTCCTCGGGGGTGAGGGCGGAGAGGTGGGTGAAGTCGAAGCGCAGGCGCTCAGGGGCCACCAGCGAGCCGGCCTGCCGGGCGTGCTCCCCCAGGACCTCGTGCAGCGCCCGATGCAGCAGGTGGGTGGCGGTGTGGTTGCGCATGATGTCCCGCCGCCGTCCCCGGTCGATGACGGCGCGCACACCGTCTCCCACGCGCACCGTCCCCCGGACCAGACGGCCCCGGTGCACGATCACCCCCTCCCCCACCCGCTGCGTGTCTGTCACCGTCACCTCCCCGCGGCGGTGGGCGATGCGTCCGGTGTCGCCCACCTGCCCGCCACCCTCCGGGTAGAAGGGCGTGCGGTCCAGGACCACGTCCACCTCCTCGCCCTGGCTGACCTCGTCCACCCGGGTGCCCCCCCGCAGCAGGGCCAGCACCCTGGCCCGCGCCTGATAGGCACGGTAGCCGAGGAAGGTGGTCTCCGGCAGGTCGGCCAGCAGGCGCGCGGCCGCCGCCTCCTCGCCGCTGAACCCGCTGGCCGCCCGGGCCCGCTCCCGCTGCCGCGCCATCGCCTCCTGGAAGCCGGCCTCGTCCACCGCCAGCCCCTGCTCGCGGGCAATGTCCCGGGTCATCTCCACGGGAAAGCCGAAGGTGTCATAGAGGCGGAAGACGACGGACCCGGGCAGGATCACCTGGCGGGTGCGCCGCAGTTCGGCGATGGCCTCGTCCAGCCGCTGCAGCCCCACGGCCAGCGTCTGGCCGAACCGCTCCTCCTCCGCGATCACCGTGCGGCGGATGAACTCGCGGCGTTGCTCCAGCTCCGGGTAGACCGCGCCCATGGCCTGCACCACCGCGTCGGCGACCTCGCTGAGGAAGGGGCGTTCCAGCCCCACCCGCCGCCCGTAGCGCACAGCGCGGCGGATGATCATCCGCAGGACGTAGGCCCGTCCCTCGTTTCCGGGCATCACGCCGTCGGCGATGAGGAAGGCGGCGGCGCGGGCGTGGTCGGCCATGACCCGGTAGGCGACGATAGCCTCCTGCATCTCCTCAGCAGAGTGGCCCAGCAGCGTGCGGATGCGGGCCAGCAGCGGGGCGAACAGGTCGGTGTCGAAGTTGCTGTACCGCTGCTGCAGGACGGCGGCCATCCGTTCCAGACCCATCCCCGTGTCCACTCCCGGCCGCGGCAGTGGCGTGCGCCGGCCGTCGGGACCCTGGTCGTACTGCATGAAGACCAGGTTCCAGATCTCCAGCCAGCGGCCGCAGTCGTTGTCCAGGGCCACGCTGCAGTCGGGGCGGCCGCAAGTGCAGTAGGCCGGTCCCCAGTCGTAGTGCAGCTCGCTGGTGGGCCCCACCGGGCCCACGTCGCCCATCATCCAGAAGTTGGTCTTCTCCCCCATGCGGAAGATGCGCTCGGAGGGAATGCCCAGCTCTCGCCAGGCCTGCACCGCCTGCTCGTCGCCCTCGAAGACGGTGAAATACAGCCGCTCCGGGGGCAGGCCGTACACCTGCGTCACCAGCTCCCAGGCGTAGCGGATGGCCTCCCGCTTGAAGTAGGCGCCGAAGGCGAAGTTGCCGCACATGAGAAAGAAGGTGTGGTGTCGCGGGCTGGGTCCCACCGCCTCCAGGTCGTTGTGGTGGCCGGAGACACGCAGGCACTTCTGCACCGTCACCGCCCGGTCGTACGGCCGCTGCTCCAGCCCCAGGAAGACGTTCTTGAACTGCACCATCCCGGCGTTGGTGAACAGCAGCGTGGGATCGCCGGCCGGCACCAGCGAGGAGCTGGGGACCACAGTGTGCCCCCGCTGGGCGAAGAACTGCAGGAATGTCTCCCGGATGCGCGTCCAGGTCCAGGTTGTCTCCGTCATCACACTCCCCCCAAGAAAAAACCTCTCATCCCAAGGGACGAGAGGTGCTCCCGCGGTACCACCCCGCTTCCGGACCCTGCAGCGGCCCGGCACTTATGCTCGCGCTAACGGGCGAAACCCGGCGGACTTGAACCCGGGGACCGGCCAGGTCCCGGCGGCGTCGCTCGTCCGCGGCTTGGGGGCGGCTTTCCCCCTGGCGACTGGAGGCTTGCACCGCCGCCTCCTCTCTTGGGGCCACCCCGGGGATTGACCCCCGCATCGCGGTTGTGGATGCGTATCTACTATAGCCGGATCTGTCCGCCCCTCAACCCCCGGTGCCGGCTGAGGAGGACACCTCTGCCTCCGCTTCCGCCAGCAGCCCTGCCACGTCGGCCAGGGCCCCCTCCAGACGCTCCACTCCTGTGGCGATCTGCTCCGGGGTGATCACCAGGGGAGGGGCGAGACGCAGCACCATGGGGTTGTTCAGCGAGAAGTAGACGATCAGGCCCCGGCCCAGCGACCAGGCCGCCACCATCAGGGCCACATCCGCGCTCTCCAGCTCCACGCCCACCAGCAGCCCCTTCCCCCGCACGTCGCGGACAAGCCGCGGGTAGCGCTGCTGCACGCGGCGCAGAGCAGCCAGTAGCAGGTCCCCCAGCTCCACGGCGCGGGGGATGAGTCCCTCCTCCAGGATGGTCTGGATGGTAGCCACGCCGGCGGCACAGGCCGCCTGGTTTCCCCCCATGGTGGAGGAGTGGAGGAAGGGGTCGGCCGCCATCTTCTCCCACAGCGCCGGGCGGGCGATGAACGCGCCCAGCGGCATCACGCCCCCGCCCAGGCCCTTGGCCATGGTGAGCACATCAGGAGTGACCCCCGCGTGCTCGCAGGCGAACATGCGGCCCGTGCGTCCCATCCCCGTCTGCACCTCGTCCACCATGAGCAGGACGCCGCGGCGATCACAGATCTCCCGTACCTGCGGCAGGTAGTCGGGAGGCGGGATGATCACCCCAGCCTCCCCCTGGATAGGCTCCACCAGAAACGCCGCCGTCTGGTCGTCGATGGCCGCCTCCAGCGCGGCCGCATCGCCGAAGGGCACGTGCCTGAAGCCCGGGACCAGGGGCTGGAAAGGCGCGCGGTACTTCTCCCGCCCGCTGGCAGAGAGTGCCCCCAGGGTCTTGCCGTGGAAGGCCCCCTCGGTGGCGATGATCCCCGGCCTGCCCGTGGCCAGACGCGCCAGCTTGATCGCTCCCTCGTTGGCCTCGGTGCCGCTGTGGCAGAAGAAGCTGTACTGCAGGTCCCCGGGGGTGACCTGGGCCAGCAGCGCCGCCAGGTCCGCCTCCGGCGGCCGGGCCATGGCCCGCACCGAGGCCGGCATGCGTCGCATCTGGGCAATCACTGCCTCCACCACGCGTGGGTGGCGGTGCCCCAGGATGAAGACCCCCGGCCCTCCGGAGAAGTCCAGGTACTCCTTTCCCTCGATGTCCCGGACGACCGCCCCTTCCGCCTCCCACTCCACAGCCTCCCCGCCCAGGCGGAAGAGCTTCACCAGCCCGGGGTTGATGAACCGGGCGTACTTGTCGAAGGTCTCCCGGACGATGCGCCGCCGCTGCTGTGGGTCGGGAATCATCGCCGGCCTCCCCTTATCCCCCGGCGGGGGCCGCCGACTCGGCCTCCAGCAGAGCGCGGGCGCGGCGGATGATCTCCCGCGTCTCCTTGTATCCGACGCGCGCCACCGCCTCGTCCAGGGAGACCCATTCGCAGGCGATGAACCCCTCCTCCCGCTGCGGCACCGGCTCCTCCCCGCCCAGGAACTCCATCAGGTAGTAGTGCACCGTCTTGTCGTAGTAGGTGTCCTCGGCGCGCCAGAAGAAGAAATAACGTTCCAGTCCCAGGTCGCCGACCACACGCAGGTTGGAAAGGCGGGCTTCCTCCCGGACCTCCCGGCGGGCCACTGCCTCCGGCGTCTCCCCCGCCTCGATGGTCCCTTTGGGCAGCATCCACTTGCCCCCCTGGTGCTGCAGCAGCAGGATCTGCGGACCCTGGGGGGTGTGGCGGAAGACCACTCCCCCGGCGCTGCGGGCCCGCTTCACCGGTCTGCCTGCTCTCCGTCGTGCCATGGACGCTCCGCCGACCGCCCCGGCGCGGTGCTGCGCAGGTCAGCCCCCAAGCGCCTGCCGCACCAGCCGGCTGACCACCGCGCCCTCCGCCCGGCGCCGCACCCGGGGCATGACGGCGGCCATGACGCGGCCGGCCTCCGCCGAAGATGCAGCCCCCAGCTCGGATATGACCTCGGCGATGATCCGCCGCAGCTCCTCCTCCGATAGCGGCGCGGGCAGGTACTCGGTGAGTACGGCCATCTCCAGCGCCTCCCGGCGGGAGAGGTCCTCCCTCCCGCCGCGCTCGAAGGCCTCGATGGCCTCCCGCCGGCGTTTCACCTCGCCCAGGAGGATGTCCTGAATCTCCTCGTCTGACAGCGGCCGCTGCCTGGCGATCTCCGCGTTCTTGATGGCGGCGCGGACCAGCCGGATGGTGGAGACGCGCACGGCGTCGCCGGCCCGCAGGGCCTGCCGCAGGTCTGCCTCCAACCGCTCTCCCAGACTCACCGCCGCAGGGATGCGCTAGCCCGCCCCGGAAATTCGCTGCCGCGGACTTCTGGGGGCTCCGGGCAGCGCTGCGCAGGAATCCCCGGACATGGGCCTAGCGGCCGCGCTTCCGCCGCGCCAGCTTCCGCCGCCGCTTGGCGCTGGGCTTCTCGTAGTGCTCGTGGCGCTTGGCCTCCGAGAGGATGCCCGACCGCTTCACCTGGCGCTTGAACCGTCGCAAGGCGCTGTCCAGACTCTCGTCCTTGCCCACGCGGACCTCTGCCACGCCCCCACCTACTTTCTCGATTCGCCCGACCATGGAGATTTCCCGGACGTGCTCCCGGGGGCCACACCCTGCAGGGACGCACGGCCGCGGTGGCCAATCGCAAACTACCACTTATGATACACCACGAGGCCTCACTGCGCAGTCACCGCGCGGAGTTCACTCCCAGCGCCGCGTGTCCAGCAGCGGGGGAACCTCGGGCGGAAGCGTGCCCGGCGCCAGGACTTCCACCTCCACGCGCAGGGTGATCGCCTCCCGCAGTCGCGCCGCCACCGCCGCCGGGTCCAGCGGCGCACCGGCGGACGGCTCCACCCGGGCCAGCAGCCGGTCCCGGTGCCCCTCTCGGGAGACCACCAGCTGGTAGCGGTCCACCTGCGGAATGCGGATGAACGCCCGGCGCACCTCTTCGGGGTGGACGAACAGGCCCCGGACCTTCACTGCCTCTCCCACCCGGCCCACCAGCCGTGCCAGGCGGGGACTCCCGCGTCCGCAGGGGCAGGGCGAGGGGTCCAGCGTGGAGAGGTCTCCGGTGGCCAGCCGCAGCAGAGGGTAAACCTCGCTGAGGAAGGTAACCACCACCTCTCCCACCGCGCCCGGCGCCTGCGGGGTACCGCGCTCGGGGTCAATGATCTCCACAAAGACACGGGGCGAGAGGTGCAGGCCGTTATGCTCTGGGCACTCGTAGGCCACTAGCCCCACGTCGGCGGTGGCATACCCCTGGAAGACGCAGATGTCCCTGGCCTGCAGGTCGCGGCGCAGCGCGTCGGGCAACATCTCCCCGGAAACGAAGGCCACAGCGAACGGCGATGGCCCGTCGATCTTCTGGAGGAGCGCGGCCAGGAAGGACGGCGTGCCGATGTAGCCCCGGATGCGCAGGTCGCGGGCGGTGCGCGCCTGGATCTCGGTACTACCTACCCCGCCCGGGATAACCACGCACCCCAGGGCTGCCAGCGCCCGGTCGAACATGTGGCCTGCCGGAGTCAGGTGGTAGGCGAAGGTGTTCAGCACCAGGTCACCACGGCGAAACCCGGCAGCGTGCAGCGCCGGCGCAAACCCCCAGTAGTCCTCGCCCCGGCCGGCGGGATCGTAGATCGGCCCCGGGGAGACGAAGATGTGGCTCAGCTCCTGCACGGGTACCGCCACCCACCCGGCGAAGGGCGGGTCGGCCGCCTGCAGGGCGGGCAGGTCAGCCTTTCGCAACAACGGCAGGAGGGCCAGGTCCTCCGGCCAGCGCAGATCGGCTAGCGGACGCCCGGCAGCCGCCACCGCGCGGCGCCCCGCCGCGGTACGCGCCCAGGCCAGGGCCACGGTCTCCCCCAGCCTCCGGGCCAGCCGCGCATGCCAGGCCTCCGGGGACAGACCTTCTGCAGGGTCGTAGAACTCCGCCACCGGCCAGGAAGATTCGGCACCGCACCGCCCCTGACCTCGCCCGGGTGCAGAGCAGCGCTGCCCGGCCATCCGTGACCCTCCCGGGCAGGAAGCGCCTGGGGGGCAGGCCTAATTCCCCTTTTAATGGCCGAGCTGCCGCTGGTCGATACCGTCCTGGCCGTAGAGCGGCTCACCCTGGCCTTTGCCGGGCTGGTGGCCGTCGACGGGCTCTCCTTCTCCCTGCGCGCCGGGGAGCTGCTGGGCATCATCGGGCCCAACGGCGCGGGCAAGACCAGCGTCCTCAACTGCATCAACGGCTTCTACCACCCCCGCAGCGGGCGCATCATCTTCGCCGGGCGGGAAATCACCGGGCTGCCGCCACACCTGCGGGCCCGCCTGGGCATCGGCCGCACCTTCCAGAACATTGCCCTCTACCCGGCGCTGAGCGCACTGGCCAACATCACCTCCGGGCGGCTGATCCACATGCGTAGCGGCGTCGTGGCCAGCGGCATCTACTGGGGTCCGGCGCAGCGGGAGCTGCTGCGGCACCGTGCCCGGGTGGAGGAGATCATCGACTTCCTGGAGATCGAGGCGTTCCGCCACCACCGCGTCGCCGAGCTGCCCTACGGCATCCAGAAGAAGGTAGAGCTGGGCCGGGCCCTGGCCATGGAACCTGCACTGCTCCTGCTGGACGAGCCCATGGCCGGGATGAGCGCCGAGGAGAAGGCGGACATGGCCCGCTACATCCTGGAGCTGCGCGAGGTGCGCGGGCTGCCCATGATCCTCATCGAGCACGACATGGGCGTGATCATGGACCTGTGCGACCGGCTGATCTGCATGGACTACGGCAAGAAGATCGCCGAGGGGCCGCCGCAGGAGATCCAGCATCACCCCGACGTGATCCGCGCCTACCTGGGCGAGGAGCACGCGGTGGCAAACGGGGGCGGGCCGGAGGAGGCCGCACCGGGCGGAACCGGCCGGGCAGGACCTTTTCCCCGCGGAAGGAGCGGAACGTGACCGCCCGGGCCGTGGCCACGCCCACCCCTGCAGCGCCCGCGACCCTTGCGGCGGCGGACACCTTCCCCAAGCGTCTGCTGGCCAACGCGCAGCGGTTCGGCGGGCGCGTGGCCTTCCGGGAGAAGGAGTTCGGCATCTGGCGCCAGATCACGTGGCGGGAGTACCTGGAGCACGCCCGGGCCGTGGCACTGGGGCTGGCCGCGCTGGGCCTGCGCCGCGGCGACGTGCTCATGCTCATCGGCGACAACCGTCCGGAGCTGTACTACATGGCCATGGGGGCGCAGACCCTGGGAGCCGTCTCCTGCGGCATGTACCAGGACAGCCTGGCCGAGCAGCTGGCGGCGCTTATTGACTTCGCCGGCGCCCGCATGGTCTTCTGCGAGGACCAGGAGCAGACCGACAAGGTCCTGCAGGTGGAGGACCGGCTGCCCACTGTGAAGCGGATCGTCGTGGAGGACTGGCGCGGCATGTGGCGCTACCGCCACCCCAAGCTTGTCCCCTTCAGTCAGGTGGAGGAGCTGGGACGGGAGGCACACGCCCAAGACCCCGAGGCCTTCACCCGGCTGGTGGCTGCGACCCACGCCGAGGACGTGGCCATCCTCTGCCAGACCTCTGGCACCACCGCCATGCCCAAGCTGGCCATGCTTTCGCACCGCAACCTCCTCAGCCAGGCGGAAAACTTTCTGACGGTGGAACCGCACATCACCTCCAGCGACGAGTTCGTCAGCTACCTGCCCTTCGCCTGGATCGGCGAGCAGATGATCTCCTACAGCCTGCACCAGACCGTAGGCTTCACCGTCAACTTCCCCGAGGAACCGGAGACCGCGCAGCGGGACTTCCGGGAGATCGGCCCGCACTTCACCTTCGCTCCGGCCCGCATCTACGAGGGGATGCACACTATGGTCACGGTGCGCATCCTGGACGCGGGGCGTCTGCGGCAGGCCATCTACCGCGCGGCCATGCGCCTGGGCGTCCAGGCCGTAGAGCTGGAGGCGGCGGGGCGCCCCCTTCCGGCGTGGCTGCGCCTGCTGCGCGCCGTCTGCACCTGGACGGTCTACCGACCCATCCTGGACAAGCTGGGGCTGGTGCGCATGCGCGTGGCCTGGAACGGCGGAGCCTCCCTGGGCCCCGACTACCACAAGTTTTTCCGCGCCCTGGGACTCAACCTGAAGCAGATCTACGGCCAGACGGAGATCGCCGGCATCTCCTGCGTGCACCGCGATGGCCAGGTGCGCTTCTGGACCATGGGCGCCCCCATCGCCAACACCGAGGTCCGCCTCTCGCCGCAGGGGGAGATCCTGGAGCGCAGCCCCTCGGTCTTCCTGGGCTATTACCGCAACCCCCAGGCCACGGCCGCAGCCCTGAAGGACGGCTGGCTCCACTCCGGCGACTACGGGACGCTGGACCCCTCCGGGGACATCATCCTCTTCGACCGCATGGGCGACGTCATCACCATGGCGGACGGCACCCGGGTGGCCCCGCGGGTGATCGAGGACATGCTCAAGTTCACCCCCTACATCAGCGAGGCCATGGTGGTGGGCGACGGGCAGCCCTACCTGGCGGCCATCCTCAACATCGACATGCGCACCGTGGGCAAGTGGGCGGAAGACCGGGGCCTGGCCTTCACCGCCTACACCGACCTCTCCCAGAAGGCGGAGGTGCTGGAGCTGCTGCGCGGCCTGGTGCAGGAGACCAACCTCCGCCTGCAGCCGGCCTGGCGCCTGCGGCGCTTCGTCTCCCTGTACAAGGAGTTCCACCCCGACGACGAGGAGCTGACCCGCACGCGCAAGCTGCGCCGGGGACATATCCAGCAGCGCTACCGCCACCTTATCACCGCCATCTATGCGGGCGCGGAGAGCTTCCAGGCGGTGGTCACCGTGCGCTACGAGGACGGGCGCACTGCGGAGCTGCGGCCGGTGATGCGCATCCTCTCGGTGGAGGCGTGAGCGGGACCTTCGTCCTGGAGGGGGCGGCGGTGGGCCTGGCCGTGGGCTCCATCTACGCCCTCATCGCCCTGGGGTTTGCCCTGGTTTACAAGTCCACCAAGATCCTCAACCTGGCCCACGGGGAGCTGGTCCTCTTCGGCGGGTACCTGGCCATCGCCCTCACCCGCAGCCTGGCCCTGCCTGCGCTGCCGGCTTTCCTCCTGGCGCTGGCGGCCACCCTGCTGGCATCGGCCGCCCTGGGGGTGGCCGTGGAGCGGACGGTCATGCGGCCGCTGTTCGGGCAGCCCCTCCTCTCGGTGATCATCGTCACCCTGGCCCTGGGGTACATCATCCGCGGGCTGATGGTGGGCATCTGGGGGGGCGACACCCGCCAGTTCCCCCCGGTGCTGCCCGCCGACGCTCTGCGTCTGGGGGACCTGGCCGTTCCCCGTGTGGGCGTGGTCAGCGCTGCAGCGGCGCTGCTGCTGCTGGTGCTCTTCTCCCTTTTCTTCCGCTACTCCCTGTGGGGCATCGCCATGCGCGCCGCGGCCAACGAGCAGCTCACCGCCTCCACGCTGGGGGTGAGCCTGCGACGGGTGTTTGCCACCGCCTGGGCCTTCGCCGCCGTGGCCGGCGCTGTGGGCGGTATCCTGCTGGGGCTGTGGCTGGGGGTCAATTTCGCCCTGGGTTTCGTCGGCCTGAAGGCCCTGGCCGCGGTCATCCTGGGCGGGCTGGACAGCATCCCCGGGGCCATCCTCGGTGGCTTCATCATTGGGGTGGTGGAGAACGTCCTCGGCAGCTACATCGACGCCCACATCCGCCTGCCCGGGTTCTCCCTCTACGGGTTCAAGGAGATCACCCCCTTCCTGGTGATCCTGCTGGTGCTGCTGATCCGCCCCCACGGCCTCTTCGGCACCGAACACATCGAGCGCCTGTGAGCATCCGCCCCGCCGGCGACTTCAAGACCTCCTACGCCCAGGACATGGCCTTGCTGGACATGCGCTTCACCCGGGCGGGGTTTGGCCTGCTGCTGCTCCTGCTGCTCCTGGCGCCGCTGCTGCTGGGCCGTTACCTCTTCCTGCTGAACGCCATCGGCATCTTCGCCATCGGTGCCGTGGGGCTCTCCCTGCTCACTGGCTTCGCCGGCCAGATCTCCCTGGGCCACGCCGCCTTCGTGGCCGTGGGCGCCTACACCTCCTGGCTGGCCACCACCCGCCTGGGGCTGCCCTTCCTCCTGGCCCTGCCGCTGGCGGGCCTGACCGCGTTTCTGGTGGGGGCGCTGGTCGGCCTCCCCTCCCTCCGGATCAAGGGGCTCTATCTGGCCATCGCCACCCTGGCCTTCCAGTTCATCACCGAGTACGTGATCGTCCACACGGTGGGCGGCTCGGGGGGCAACGTGGTGCCGGCACCGCGGGTGGGCGGCCTGGAGATCCGCGGAGAGACCATGTTTTACTTCCTTCTGCTGCCCGTCTGGCTGGTGGGGGGAGTCTTTGCCGCTAACCTGGTGCGCGGCCGGGTGGGGCTGGCCCTGATGGCGGTACGGGATCGCGATTACGCCGCGCAGGTCCTGGGTGTGAACCTCCTCTCCACCAAGACGCTGGCCTTCGCGCTGTCCGCCCTCTACGCCGGGGTGGCCGGCAGCCTCTTCGCCCACTACAACCGAGTCATCAGCAGCGAGCACTTCGGCATCATCCAGTCCATCGATTTCATCGCTATGATCGTCATCGGCGGGTTGCACAGCATCTGGGGTCCTCACCTGGGGGCGGCCTTCGTCATCCTGCTGGGGCAGGTGCTGAAGATGGTTACCCCGGCGGTGGTGGCCCTGGCGCCCGGCTTCGGCAAAGCCGCAACCTCGGTGCGGGAGATAGTCTTCGGCGCGGTGCTCATCGGCCTGCTCATCTGGGAGCCTGGCGGTCTGGCCAACCTGGCGCGAAAGCTGAAGCGCTACCTGGACCTCTGGCCCTTCACCTATTGAGCCGCTCCGCTACAATTCTGTGCGGGGAGGCCCCGGCGGGCCTGCCTCCTGGTTTTCCACCCCGTGGCTTCAGGAGGGAGTGCCATGCGCATCGCTCAGATCGCGCCGCTCTACGAGAGCGTGCCCCCCAAGATGTACGGCGGCACAGAGCGGGTCGTCTACGGCCTGACCGAAGAGCTGGTGCGCCGCGGCCACCAGGTGACCCTGTTCGCCAGCGGCGACAGCCACACCTCAGCCCACCTGGTGCCGGTCTGCGAGCGCGGACTGCGGCTGGCCCGTCGCCTCCACGACGCGGTGGCCTTCACTACCATCGAGCTGGGGATGGTTTACGAACGGGCCGGGGAGTTCGACATCATCCACAACCATGCCGACTACTTCGCCTTCCCCTTCGCCCGCCTCACCCGTACCCCAACCCTGACCACCCTCCACGGCCGCCTGGACCTGGAGGAGGTGCAGCGGGTCTACCGCTACTTCCCGGAGGCGCCCCTGGTCTCCATCAGCTTCGCACAGCGGCAGCACCTGCCGCGCGCGAACTGGGTGGCCAACGTCTACAACGGCATCGTCCCCGAGCACTTCGTCCTGCGGAAGCAGCCGGGGGAGTACCTGGTCTTCCTGGGCCGCATCTCCCCGGAGAAGCGACCGGACCGGGCCATCGAGATCGCCCGTGCCGTGGACATGCCGCTGCGCATCGCGGCCAAGGTGGACCCTGCGGACAGCGAGTACTTCAAGCACGCCATCAAGCCGCTGCTGGACCACCCTCTGGTGGAGTTCGTGGGGGAGGTGGACGAGGCGGCCAAAGACGAGCTGCTGGGCGGAGCCTACGCCTACCTCTTCCCCGTGGACTGGCCGGAGCCGTTTGGCATCACCATGGTGGAGGCCATGGCCACAGGGACTCCGGTGATTGCCTCTGCCTGCGGCGCGGTCCCCGAGGTGGTGGTCCACGGGCGGACCGGATTCGTCTGCCGCACCCTCAAGGAGATGATCGAAGCTGTAGGCCGGGTGCCGGAGATCTCCCGGGAGGCCTGCCGGCGACACGTGGAGGAGCACTTCAGCGCCGCACGCATGACCAGCGCCTACGAAGCCGTCTATCAAACGCTACTGGTGCGGGCGCCCCAGCCCGTCGCCGCCTAGGGCCATGTCCGGGAGATCTCGCCTGGGACCGCCCGGGGTCCCCGGGAATTCGCGGCAGCGAATTTCTGGGGTCGGCTAGAACCCGTGGCGCCGCGCATCCAGCTGGGCCCAGCCCGGATCGCCCTGGTCGAGGGGAGCAGCCTCTTCGTCACCTCGCCGGAGGGGGAGGTGGAAGCCATCGAGCAGCACGGCTTCTTCGTCAGCGACACCCGGCTGCTCTCCACCTACCGCCTGCACCTGGCGCACCGTCCCTGGCTGCTGGTCTCCTCAGCGCCGCTGCGCCACTACGCGGCGGAGTTCCTCTACGTCAACCCGGAGTTCGAGGCGCCGGAGGGACGGGTGCGCCGCGGCACCCTGGGCTTCCACCTGCAGCGCACCCTGCGCGGAGGCGTGCACGATGACCTGGAGGTCACCAACTACGGGCTGCGGCCGGTGACCTTCCCCCTGGTCATCGAGGCGGACTGCGACTTCGCCGACCTCTTCGAGATCCGGGGGTTGGAGATGCCGCGGCGGCGCACCATCCAGGTGCGCGCGGCGGCGGAGGAGATCCGCTGGCTCTACCAGCGGGCACACTACCGGCGGGGCCTGATCCTGCGCGTCGCCCGCGCGGACACGCCGCCGGATGTGGCCGCCCCGCGGATCATCTTCGAGCTCACCTTGCCCCCGCGGATCCCCTGGCATGCCTGCCTGCACTTCATCCCCCTGCTGGGGGACCGGGTCCTGGAGGCGCCCGCTGCCTGCGGTGCCGCCCTGCTGGACGAGCTGGAGGAGCGGCGGCAACAGTGGTACGCTGCCTTCGCCACCTGCGCCACGCCTGACCAGGACCTGAGGCAGACCTACCGCCAGGCCGTGGAAGACCTGACGGTCCTGCGCCTGGCCGCAGCCGACTCCGCCGAGAAGCACTGCGTGGTCGCCGCGGGCATCCCCTGGTTCGCCACCCTCTTCGGCCGGGACAGCCTGATCATCAGCCTGCAGACTCTGCCCGTGAGCGGCCAGTTCGCCCCGGCGGTGCTGCGGGAGCTGGGCGCCCTGCAGGCGACCGCAGTGGACGACTGGCGCGACGCCCAGCCCGGCAAGATCCTGCACGAGGTGCGTCACGGGGAGCTGGCAGAGTTCCAGGAGATCCCCCATACCCCGTACTACGGCACGGCCGATGCCTCCCTGCTGTACCTGATCACCCTACACGAGACCTACCGCTGGCTGGGGGACATGGAGCTGGTGACGGAGCTGCTGCCGGTGGCGGAACGCGCCCTGGCCTGGGTGGAGGAGCACGGCGACCTGGACGGTGATGGGTTCCAGGAGTACCGCCGCCGTTCCCCCCGGGGGATCACCCACCAGGGATGGAAAGACTCAGGAGATGCCGTGGTGGACGCGGAGGGAGCCGACGTGCCGCCTCCCGTGGCCCTGGTGGAGCTCCAGGGCTACGCCTACGACGCCAAGCGGCGCATGGCCGAGCTCTACCAGGCGCTGGGCCGGCCCGAGGAGGCCGCAAGGTTGCGCCGCGAAGCGGCCGCACTTCAGGTACATTTCCGCCAGGCCTTCTGGTGGCCGGAGGAGGGGACCTACTACTTCGCTCTGGACGGGAGCAAGCGTCCGGTGCGCAGCGTGGTCAGCAATGCGGGGCATGCGCTGTGGTCGGGCATCGCCACTCCGGAGGAGGCGCGGGGAGTAGTCACCCGCCTGATGGCGCCCGATATGTTCTCCGGATGGGGCATCAGGACGCTGAGCAGCAGCCACCCCGCCTTCAACCCCTTCGGCTACCAGGTGGGTGCGGTCTGGCCGCACGACAACAGCCTGATCGCCCTGGGGTTCAAACGGTACGGATTCGTGGGCGAGGCGCTGCGGGTGGCCGAAGGGATCCTGGAGGCTGCTGCCCACTTCCACGCTTACCGCCTCCCCGAGCTGTTTGCCGGGCTGCAGCGGGGTCCCCGCTCCTTCCCCGTGCAGTATCCGGAGGCCAACGTCCCCCAGGGGTGGGCGGCAGGGGCGGTTTTTGCCCTTCTGCGCATGATGCTGGGTTTGAGGGCCGACGCCCCGCGCGGCCGCCTTCTCCTCCACCCCACCCTGCCCGAGTGGCTGCCAAGGCTGCACCTTGCGGGAGTGTCGGTGGGTCAGGCGGTGGTCGACCTGGAAGTGTTCCGCGAAGGCGAACAGACGCGCTGGACGGCCTCCGTACGCACCGGCACGCTGGAGGTGGTGGAGCGCCCCTGGTCCCCGGAGGAGGTCTGACTGCTCAGGCCAGCCAGCGTTTGCGCCGGGTGTAGGATTTCACCTCGGTGAAGCTGCGCCGCCCGCTCTTGTTCATCCCCAGGTAGAACTCCCTGACGTCGGCATCCTCGCGCAGCCGCTCCGCCGGCCCGTCCAGGACGATCTTCCCATTCTCCATGACGTACCCGCACATTGCCAGCTGCAGCGCCATGCGGGCGTTCTGCTCCACCAGGAAGATGGTGATCCCCTCCTCCCGGTTCAGCCGTCGCACCAGGGCGAAGATCTCCTGCGCCACCAGCGGGGCCAGCCCCAGGCTGGGCTCGTCCAGCAGCAGGAGCTTGGGACGGGCCATGCAGGCGGCGCCGATGGCCAGCATCTGCTGCTCGCCGCCGGAGAGATAGCCGGCGCGCACGTGCCGCCTCTCCTTTAGCCGGGGAAAGTACGTGTAGACCAGGTCCAGGGCCTCCCGTCGGCCGCGGGGGTGGAGGGCGGCCCCTACCAGCAGGTTCTCCTCGGCTGAGAGCTCCTCAAAGAGACGGCGGCCCTCCCGCACCATGACGACGCCGCGGCGGGCCACCTCCTCCGGCAGGCGGTTGGTGATAGGCTGGCCGTCGAACTCAATGCTCCCGCGGGCCACCTCCCCGCGCTCCAGCCGCACCAGGCCGGATATGGCCTTCAGCGTAGTGGTCTTCCCCGCGCCGTTGGCGCCGATGAGCGCGGTGATGCTCCCGCGGGGGACGGAGAGGGAGACCCCCTTGAGCACCAGGATGGTCCCCCAGAAGACGACTTCGATGTTGTTCAGCGAAAGCACAGCGCAGCGGCCGCCCTCTCTCTCAGAAGCCCAGCCAGTCGGGGCGCCGCTCCACCGTGACCCCCTGGACGACGCGGATCCGCCCGTCCTGCACCTGGACGATGCGCGTGGTCGTGGAAGGCCGGTGGTCGGTGCGGGTGATGGTGATGGGCGGGGCCAGGCCGTCCGGGTCCCACTCCTTCAGCAGCTCAATGGCCGAGCGCACCGCCGGACCGTTGAAGCTGCGGTAGGATGCCCAGTTGTCCACCATGATCTCCAGAGCCTTCTTCAGCAGGAAGACGTTGAGCCAGCCGCGGATGTAGGAGGCGATGTAGGGCGTCTGCGTTGTCCCCCACTGGAACGCCGGGACCTCCTTCCCCTCGAAACGCCTGTAGGCGTCGAAGATGGTGCGCATGCCGGCAACCCCCGGCTCGCCGTAGTAGGCGTGGGGGGTGCTGCCGTAGACCCCCTCCGCGGCCGCGCCCACCAGCCGGATCATGTTTTCGTCGAAGCCCCAGACGTTGACGAACCAGCGGGTCTTCAGCCCCGCCTGCTTGGCGTCACGCGCGGTGACCGAGGCGGAGTTGGTCGTCCCCCCGAACCAGGCGAAGTCCGCCCCCGCGGCCCTGATGGCGCTCACCTGGGAGCGGGCCTCCAGGGCGGCGAGCTCCACGATCTGGTCGGGCAGCACCTCGAACCCCAGCTCCCGGGCGTAGGCCTTGCCCGCGGGGATGGGAGCCTGGCCGTAGGGGTGTGTGGGGTAGACGAAGACGAACTTGGGCCTGGCGATCCGCTCCTTCTTGGCCAGCTCGGCGGCGAACTTCAGCACCGCGCGCAGCTGATCGGAGTAGGAGGAAACCGGGTAGAAGTTGTAGGGGGTCTTCGCCGGGTTGTTCAGGTGCGAGGAGTAGGAGGCAGAGATGTAGGGGATCTGGTCCTCGGAGATCTGCTCCTTGAGAGCCTCCGTATCCCCGGTGCCCCACCCAATGATGGCGTTCACCCGGTCCACGTCCCGGTACTTCCGGTACAGCGCCAGGGCGTCGGGGATACGGTAGGCGTAATCCGACCAGACCAGGTCGATCTTCACCTTGCCCCGGATCCCGCCCTGCACCTCGTTGATGTAGCGGACGTGGTGCAGCGCCCCCACACTGTAGTCCTTGCCCACGTCGGACGTGGGGCCGGTGGTGTCGAACAGCGCCCCCACCTTGATGCTGGCGGGGATGGGCGGAGCCTGCGCCGCCACAGGCACAATGGCAACGAGGAGCAGGAATCCCAGCGCCAGCGCACAGTGTCTCGCCCACCCTCCCACCTGGCCTCCCCCCTCGACGATCCAGGTCCCAAGCTCCCCGGCAAATGGTAATGCCAGGGGGCTAGTTCCTCCGGAGGACCTAGATTTGATGGCCAAGGTTCGACGGGGGCTAGCGCGCCACCTTCTGCACCGCCAGGGCACGGATCACCAGGGCCTCACGGCGGTTTCCTCCCGCATTGATGGCGAAGTCCCATCCGGCGGTGGTGGCGAAGCTGGCGTCCTCCAGCGTGAGGGCCTGCGTCGTCCACCCCTCCCCCGGCTCCACCCACCGCCACGGGGTGAAGCGGTACCCGCTCCTGGCATCGTAGAAAAGGTTGAAGCCCAGGCTCTGCGGCGCCCTGGCGCCGAGGGTCTCCACGGTGACCGTGACCCGAAACCTCCCGTCGTTGAAGAACAGGAAGGTGTCGTCTACGTCGAAGTAGATGAAGGCGGCCTCCCGCCCCGGCGGGATGCGCAGCGCCGCCTCGCCGTTCACCTCTACCGTCTCTACGGGCGCCGCCCCGCGCACGCCTGGAACCAGTGAGAGGCCCCGCCCGCCGGTCTCCTGTCCCGGACGCAGGCTGACCCCGGCTGCCCGGGAGTAGTCCTCCTCCGGGGGGACCACCGGGAGGAGAGGCCCCCGCTGCCGCTGCGTCGCCACCGCCTCCTCCACCAGAGCCGGGGCGATACCGCTGACCAGCACGGGGGCGGGGCCCAGGAGGAGGCGGACCCTGCCCTCGCCGGAAGAGGCCACAGCCGTCCCGTCCGTCGAGAGCACGCGCGCTCCCGCCAGGACGGGCACCTCCAGCGGCGCAGGGTCACCCGTCCGCCAGGCCAGCAACGCTGCCTGGTCGGGCGCCCCGAAGACCAGGGCATATACCCCGGGATCGCGAACCAGGTGGCCGCCGAACGCCATGTCCTGCAGGACCTCCAGTATCCCCCCAGCCGCCTCCTCCACCTGCCGCGCCTCTGGGACCACAAAGAGGCGTTCCGCCCCGGCGGCCCGCGCCACCGCCACCGCCCGTACCAGAGCTCCCGCCTCAAGGCCGGCGCCGGGCGTCCACTCCAGCCACAGCGCCCTATTGGCCTCCTGCAGGATTCGCTGTCGCAGGGCCGCCAGCGGTCGCAGCCACCGCTCGGGGGACAGGCCGGCTGGGGCCAGAGAGATAATGGAGACCGCATCGGGTGCCTGGGTGATCAGCCGCTGCACGTGGGCCAGATCGAATCCCGGCGGAGACGCGGCGGCGATACGGCTGGTCGGATCTGCGGCCTGAGACGCCCTGCGTGCCCCCACCAGCAGGGCCAGGTACTCGGAGGCGGTGCCGCGGAAGTGCGGCAGGGCGGGTGTGGTCCAGACCTGCCAGTCCCTGACCCGGTCCCGATAGCGGCGTACCGCCGCACCCACGAAGCGTTCCCAGTCCGCGATCTGTCGTGGGGGCATCCGTGTGGCCACCAGGGGGTCGCGTGCCTCCGCGCCCTGGGCCAGCGAGGCCCAGGTCGGGGTGAAGGTCAGGACGACCACCGGCTGCAACCCGGCGCGCCGGGCCGTCTCCACCATCAGATCCAGGTCCGCCCAGGACAGCTTCCCCCGGGCCGGCTCGATGGCACTCCAGTCTGCGGTGAGCTTGACGGTGCGCACTCCGGCCTGGCGCAGCGGGAGGAAGGTCGGCGGCCGCGCAAAGCTGGCTCCCAGGACAAAGGCCGGATCGGCCCGCGCCGGAGATAGCTCCAGCAGGATCACCGTCCCCAGAGGAATCGGCCCCAGGAGGATCAGTCCCGAAAGGATCAGTCCCAGGAAGGCCAGCGACCGCCCCACGTCAGGCCGTGCGTCGCAGGCGCCGCCGGTACATCTCCACGATCTCCTCCACGGTCGTGGCGTCGGATGGCCCCTTGTCCTCGCGGTAGCGGCCTGTGAAGCGGGGGAAGCGGATGGCCAGGCCGCTGCCCTGGCGGAAGCGGTCCCACCCCGCGGTGTGCACCGGGCTCAGGGTGATCTCGGCGCCCACAATCTCCAGCACCAGCTCCGGCGTACACCAGACATCGGGCTCCAGGCGGGACTCCACCCGGGGGTCGGGGGTGCTGCGCAGGTGGGGCTTGAGGCGGCGGGGCAGCTCAGCCAGGTCCCGGTCGCTGAAGCCCGACCCGACCTTGCACACGGTGAAGAAGCGGTCGGTGGCGCGGTCGCAGGCTGCCATGAGCAGAGCGCCGTAGGCGCCGGCGCGTTTGCCCCGGCCGTGGAACGCCCCTACCACCACCAGGTCCACCGGCTCGCTCATCTCGCTGCGGTACTCCCGCTTGAACTTGATCCACAGCCATCCCCTCGCCCCGGCCTGGTAGACCCCGCCCGGGGCCTTGCACAGCAGCCCCTCGCAACCTTCGGCGATGGCCTCCTCGAAGAAGGCCTGCAGAGCCTCCGGGTCCTCCACCTCCCGGGAGGCGGCAAGCTGGAAGCGTTCCCCGGTGGTGATGACCCGCTGCAGTGCCGCCCGCCGTCGGGCGTAGGGCATGCGGGTCAGGTCCTCCCCATCCAGGTAAAGGGCGTCGAAGACGAAGAGGGCGGTGGGAATCTCCCGCACCGCTTCCGCTATGCCGTACTTCCGCCGCCGCGGCATCAGGTCCTGGAAGGAGCGCAGCTCGCCGCTGTCCGGGTCAACGGCCACCACCTCCCCCTCGATGATCGCCTGTCGCGCCTTCAGGTAGGTCCGCACCAGCGCCACAACGTCGGGGTACTGGGCACTGATCCGCTCCAGGCGGCGGGAGAAGATCTGCACCTCCTCCCCCTGGCGGTGGATCTGCAGCCGCTCCCCGTCGTACTTGAACTCAGCGATGCAGCGGCCGCCCAGTTTCTGCAGGATTTCCCGGGCGTCCCCCAGGCGCTCCGCCAGCATGGGCCGGATGGGCTTGCCCACCACCACCGAGACGCGGCGCACCGCGGCCAGCCCGCCCCGGGCGATGCGGGCGGCGACAAACCCCAGGTCGGAGGTCAGGTTGTAGGCACGCTCCACCTCGGCACGCGCCTGCCGCCCGCCGCCGTAGACTTCGGCCAGGGCGTCCAGCACCGTCATGTCCCCCGCGCCCAGGCGCAGCTTACCGGTGACGGTGCGTACCAGGTAACGCGCCTCCAGCGGCGTAGCCCGCTGCAGCAGGCCGGCCACCTCTGCCAGGCGCGCCGCCTGGGCTCCGCTGCCGGAAGCGCGGGCGGCGCGGTCCAGGGCGGTGTAGACCTCATCCACGGTCAGGGTCGGCTGGCGACGGGGGTGCCCCGCCAGCAGCGCCTCCGCCGCCGTCCCCAAGTCTCCCTCCCGGGCCAGTCGCCGCGCCACCGCCTCCTCCGGAACGCCTGCGGCCTGGGCCACCGCCCGCAGGGCGGTCTTTTCAGCCACGCCGATCTCGATCCCCTCGAAGTCGGGGTAGAGTTTCCCCTGGGTCAGGTAGACGACGCGGGCGATGTCGTCCCGAGAAGTAGCGCGGAAGAGGTCGGCCAGGAGAGCGGTCATCTGCAGGCGGGAGGTCGTCCGCTCGATGGCCGCATAGGCTTCGGCCAGCACCTGGTATTTCATCCGGCGCGCCAGCCTCCTATCAGGACGCCGGCCACAGCGCCCAGCGTGTTAGCACCCAGGTCCCACCACTCCGCCTGCCGCCCGGGCAGCAGCCCCTGCAGCCCTTCCAGCACCGCCCCGTAGGTCACCACGGCCAGGACCGTCACCGTGGTCGGGAGCCCCGGGGACGAATCGGGAAGTGCCCACCGCAGCAGCAGCCCCAGGAGCGCGTAGGCGACGATGTGAGCCACCTTGTCCGGCACCAGGCCGCCCCCCGGCGGGTCGGGCGTGAGCGAAAAGACCAGGATCCCGGCGGCCCATAACACCACCAGTACCCGGGCCAGACGAGGCGACGGACGGTAGATCATACCACCAATATAGCTTCGCCCTTGACGCCCCAATCCCTCATGGGGTTAATGGAGGCGTTGACCACAGAGGGAGGCGGGCCATGTGGGAGTTCCCCAAAGCAGTGAGCCTGGTGGCGGGCGCGGGCGAGGCAGCCACCGAGCTGAACGCCTTCGACCGCGCCCTGATGGACGCCGGGATCGCCAACCTCAACTTCATTAAGGTGACCAGCATCGTGCCCCCGGGCGCCTCGGTGGTGCCCCTGCCCCGGCTCTATCCGGGGATGCTGGTGCCGGCGGTCTACGCCCAGATCGTAAGCCACACCCCGGGGGAGCGCATCGCCGCCGCCCTAGGTGTCGGCATCTGCCGAGAGGCCTACGGGGTGATCATGGAGTACTCGCACATGGGGACGGCGGAGAACGCCGAGCTGATCGTCCGACGCATGGTGGAGGAGGCCTTCCGCCTTCGCCAGCTGCGCCTGGACGAGGTGCACGTTGCTTCCCGCGAGCACGTGGTGGAGCGCACTGGCTGCGTGGTGGCCGCGGCGCTGATGTGGCCGGCACCTGACGGCGCCCCGCCTCAGGGAGGGACGAGATGAATCAGTGGCTGCACGACGCCGGGGGAGCGGGCTTCGCCCACGCCTACCGGATCGACCAGGAGCTGTACCGGGGACGGTCCTCCTTCCAGGAGATTCGCGTAATCGCGAACTCGGACTTCGGCCGCATCCTTGTACTGGACGACGCGGTGCAGACCACCGAGCGCGACGAATTCATCTACCATGAGATGCTGGCGCACGTGCCGCTGCTGGCCCACCCCGCGCCCCGCCGCCTGCTCATTATCGGCGGCGGAGACGGCGGCCTCCTGGAGGAGGCGCTGAAGCACCCTCTGGCGGAGGCGGTGATAGTGGAGATCGACCGGGAGGTGGTCGAGGTCACCCGGCGTTTCCTCCCCCAGATCCCCGGAGGAGCCTTCGACGACCCGCGCACCCGCCTGGTCATCGCCGACGGGATCGGCTACGTGCGCGAGTCCACCGAGACCTTCGACGTGATTCTTGTGGACTCCACCGACCCCAAGGGGCCGGCGGTGGGCCTCTTTAGCCAGGCTTTCTACGCCGACCTCCGCCGCCGCCTCCGCTCAGGGGGCCTCGTAGCCGTGCAGAGCGGCTCCCCCCTCTACCAGCTGGACCTGCTGCGCGCCGTGCGAGCAGGTTTGGGGAAGGCCTTCCCCCTGGTCTGCACCTACCTGGCCACGGTCCCCACGTACCCGGGGGCACTGTGGTCCTTCACCGTCGGGACAACCGGAGGCGACCCGGCGCAGACCCCCGCAGAGGAGGTGACGCGGCGCACGGCCGGGTTCGGCCTGCAGTACCTGACTCCCGCAGGCTTCCGCGCCGCCTTCGACCTGCCGCCCTTCCTCGCCCGCGAGCTGGGCATGACCGCGTAGGGTGTTCCTGGCCGCACGCTCCGCCCTCCCCCCGGGGTCGGCCCCCACGGCCACGCTGCTGGGAGTCCCCTACGACCGCACGGCCTCCTTCCGCCGCGGTGCCCGGTTTGGGCCCGCGGGGATCCGCGGGGCCTCGCAGTCCCTCGAGTCGTACAGCCCCCTGCTCGACCGCGACCTGGAGGAGAGGGCCCTGTTGGACGCTGGAGACCTGCCGGTGGAGCACCTTCCCCCCGAGGAGATGGTGGAGGAAGTTGCGCGCGCCGTAAGCGAGGCCGCCGGCCTCCCGGTGATCCTTGGGGGGACGCACACAGTGACCGTGGGCGCCGTCCGCGCCCTGGCTACGCGCCACCCCGGCCTGCGGGTCCTCGTGCTGGACGCGCACCTGGACCTGCGGGAGGCGTACGAGGGGACACCCTGGTCACACGCCTGCACGGTCCGCCGCCTGTCGGAAGTGGTGGGAGAAGAGCGCATCGCCTTGCTGGGCGCCCGGGCGGGGACCCGTGAGGAGTTTGCGGAGGCAAGACGGCTGCTGGCGGTGCAGCGGACGCTCCTGGTGGGCCACCCGCTGTGGACGCGCCTGGAAGAAGGCCCGCTCTACCTCTCGGTGGACATCGACGTCCTGGACCCCGCGGCCGCACCGGGCACGGGGAACCCTGAGCCGGGCGGCCCGGCGGCGGAGGACTTGCTGGCGCTGCTACGCACCCTGGCCCCGTTGCGGGTCGTCGGCCTGGACCTGGTGGAGGTGGCGCCGCCGTACGACCCTTCCATTCGCACATGCGTCCTGGCGGCCTTACTGGTGCGCGAGGCGTTGCTCACCTGGGCCGGCCGCCGCTCTGACCGCAGCTAGCGCCCCCACACCCGGCGGAAGACACGCAGGGCGTTTTCCCCCAGGATCTTGCGCACCTGCTGGGGGGTGTAGCCCCGCTCCAGCAGCGCTTGGGTCAGGTTGGGCAGCCGGGAAACATCCTCCAGCCCCTGTGGGACCTTCTCGATCCCGTCGAAGTCCGAGCCCAGGGCCACGTGGTCGATTCCCATCACCGCGGTCATGTGGTCGATGTGGGCGACGACACGCTCCAGGCTGGGACCTCCCAGAAACTCCGGGTAGAAGTTGATCCCCACCACCCCACCCCGGACGGCGATGGCCCGCAGTTGCTCATCGGTGAGGTTGCGCCGGTGGGGCTGCACGGCGGCAGCGTTGGAGTGGGTAGCGATGATCGGGCTCCGCGTCGCCGCCACCACATCCCAGAACGCCGCGGCGGAGAGGTGTGAGACGTCCACCACCATCCCCAGCCGCTCCATCCGCGCCAGGACGTCCCGCCCCAGGCGGGAGAGCCCGCCGTGGCGGGCCTCCGCCGCGCCGTCGGCCAGTGCGTTGGCCCGGTTCCAGGTCAGGCTGGCCAGGCGCACGCCCCGGCTGTACAGCCAATCCACGCGCGCCACCTCGCCCTGGAGGGCATCGCCCAGGTTCTCCACAGAGAGAACCGCGGCGATCTTCCCGGCCCGGCCGGCCGCCTCGATCTCTGCCACCGTCCGTGCTGCCAGGATCTCGGTGCGGTGGCGCTCCATGGCCCGGTGGAAGGCGCTGATCAGCTCCTCCGCCCGCTGCCGGCCGCGCTCGGCCAGGCGTGGGTCGATATAGGCGGCGAAGACCTGGACGTCCACCCCGCCCTGGCGCAACCGCGGCAGGTCCACCTGTCCGCCACCGGAGGCCCCGTCCAGTGTGCGCTTCCCCTCTGCCAGATCCAGCAGCGTGTCCGCATGCAGGTCGACCACGACCGCGTCGCGGTGAACCTGCCGGTAGTCACTCACGGCCGCCACCCCCAGGCCCACCGCCAGCAGCGCCACCAGGTGCGCCGCGCTCATCCATCCCGGCCGGCCCGCAGGACCAAAGGGTGCTCTCCCGGACAGGCGCAGGGGTCAGCGCCGCAGCGGGGGCAGCCGGCGGCGTAGCGGGCGACGGCGCGGGCGACCTCCACCCCGGCCAGAGCGGCGACGCTCACCGTCCAGGCCAGGACGTCGCCGACCTCCTCCTCCAGCGCCGCCGGGTCGCGGCGGCGCAGCGCCCGGGCCAGCTCTCCCACCTCCTCCACCAGGCGGCGGAAGGTCCCGTCCAGACCGCGCACGCGGTCACGCTCCCCGTAGATAGTGGCGATACGTTGCTGGAACTGGTAGAAATCCATCGTCCCCCCCGAGGTACCGAGGCACCATTCGCCTTCGCAGCTCCTCCGCCCTCCGGGGGCGGGTCGCAACGGTCACTCCCAATCAACCTGCTAT